>JAKAPV010000013.1 GCA_021806845.1 Bacillota bacterium
ATGTACGGGGCGGGGATCGCCTGGGCCTGAGGCCCCTCCCGGAGCTTCCGCCGGCTTCCCCGCCCCTACATCTCATGCCCCGACCGTTGAGCCCGGGGGCATCACACTACCCCCACAGGCTGCTAGGCAACACCTCCACCTTGTGTACCGCGAAACGCTCAGCGAGCGGAGTTCGTCGCCCGCATGTGACCTAGAACTCCATCTGCGCGCGCCACTTGACGCGCTGCTGCAGGCGCTCGGCGATGCGGTCCGCGAGCTCGTTCTCGTTCTTGGTGACATTGCCAGTGACGTAGACATTGATGATTGGCGCGGCGCCCATGCCCGACCCGAGCGAGCCGATCGCGCCGCCGTTAATCGGGAACTGCGAGAGCGGCAGCACCGCTTCCGGTCCGGACTCGCCCACGAGGGCCAGGGTCGGGCTGTGCACGAGGCCGCCCGTTGCCAAACGCGGGATCTTGTCGAGGCTGGCCGCCTTGTTGATGCCGCCGCCGATCTGTGCGTTGCTCTGGCTGGTTGCTTGGCTCTGCAGCCCGAGCAGCTGCTTCACGGCGGAGATGGCGCCTCCAACCATACCAACAAAGGCGTTGATCGGCCCTTCGATCGCGCTGACGACACCCTCGATTACCGTCCCAATGTCGTTCATGACGTTCGCCACTGTATCGCGCAGGTCTGTAAACGCCTTCTGCCAGTGCCCCGTCACAAGGTCAAGGAAGACCCCAATGACGCCCTCGATGATATTGAGAGCAGTCATGAAGACCCCCTTGATGATGTCCCAGATGCCACCTAGCGTCTGAGCGATACCCTGCCACGCTCCCCGAATCTCCCCGGCAAGCACTGTCACCCAGGCCGTCACGAGCGCCTTCACGACGTCGGTGACAACCTTGATGACCGTCTGGATCTCGCCCCAATGCTGGTGCGTCCAGTTGTCGATGCTCGCCCAAACGGCCTGGATCACGCTCGAGATGTCCTGCACCACCGAGTGGATGATCTGCCCGACTGTGGTGATAATCGTCCCCACAGCGTTCCACACGCCCGGCACGTTGCTCTGCATCCAGCCCGTGATGTCCTTCCAGTGGGTCATCGCCTCGTAGATGACCACGCCAAGGGCAACGAGCGCTGCGGCGATGAGGGCAACAGGGCCAAGCGCGACGCCGTCTAAGACGGTGCTCAAGACCTCAAACCCTTCCGCTGCCCTGGCCACAGCCCCGAGTGTCATGAGCGCTGCGCCGAGGCCTAGGAGGAGCGGCGTCAGGACCATGATCGCGTCTGCGATGGCCTGGATGGTGCCCGGCGAGAGGTGTGAGAAGGCCTCGGCAACTCCCTTGATCGCATTCGCGATCGCGAGGGCCGCAGGTGCCAGGGCGTTGCCCAGTTCGATGAAGGATGTTTGCAGGGAGCCCCATGTCTCGCCCCACTGCACGGCCGCCGTCTTGGCTGAGGCAGCCACGTCCTTGCCGAAATCCAAAGAAGCCGCGCCCACGTCTTTGTACTTCGACCGGAGCCGATCTAGGTTCTCGAGCAGAGTAATGATCGTGGAGGAGGACTTGCCGCCGCCAAACGCCCGCGCAAGCACTTCGCCCTGCTGGTTTGGACCCAGGGCAGAGAGATGGGAGCGAAGGTCCTCGAGGGCTTGTAAGAGGCCGCCCGATCGCATGTCTTGCGCGAGCTGGAGCTGGGTCATGCCGATACCTTCAAGTTCCTTGGTTGCCTGCTTGGTCGGGGCCGCCATCAGCATAAGGGTCATGCGAAGGCGTGTCGTTGCCTCGTCTGCTGGCACACCCAGGTCCGTGAGAGTTGCGATGGCCGCACCAACATCCCGAATGCTGAGACCCGCAGCTCGCGCCACGGGTACGATACCGGATTTCAGCGCATCGGTGAAATCCTGCATTGTCATCGTGCCTGAACCGGTGGTGCCGATCACGGCGCCCATGGCTTGGCCGAGGTCCTGTGCACCCTTGATCCCGCTCGCCACGGTCGAGACCAGTGCCAGCGCCACGCTATTCAGATCCGCGTGGCCCACGGCCGCACCTTCCGCTGCGGTCTTGAGCATGTCCAGGGCCTTCGCGCCGCGGTAGCCGGCGCTCTCGATGTAGAACAGTGCCTGGGCAAGTTGCATCGGGCCCTGCGCAACGCTACCGCCCATCCCCATAATCGCCTTTGACATCTTGTCGACCTCGGCCTGCGTGGCGCCGGCGTTCGTGTGAATGAGCTCCATGGCTTGCTGGAACTTCGCCGCAGAGTAGACGGAGATGCCGCCGATAGCACCGATCCCGGCACCGATGGTGGCGAGCGTCATGCCGAGGCCGGAGAGCTTATCGGCTCCAGCCGCCCACCCCCCGGCGGCTGCGCTTCCGGCGCCACCCGCTGCTGCCCCTCCGGTCGTGCCAGCCGCAATAGAGCCTCCAGCCGTGACCGACTCTTCTTTCACGGTCTGCATCTTGGCTGCCACCTGGTCGAGAGCTGCGTTCGTTGCCTCGAGCCCCGGCACAGCTGCGTCGCCCATAGCCGTAAGGGGTTCTACTGCGGCCTGCGCGTTGGCGGCGACCGGGGTCAACGACTCCGATACGCTCGTTACAGCAGCGCGAAGGACCTCCATCGGGCCTGCCTGCTCACTGATCGCTGCAAGGTTCCCATCCGCATCTGGAGCCACTCCCGCGACGAGCGTAAGCGAGTCAGCGATGGACTGAAGCGATTCGGTAAGACTTGCAAAGGCTTCCTGAGTCAGGTTTTGCGCGCTGATGACGAGCCGCAGCGCTGCCTCGTTCATTGCCATCTCATCACTCCCACCTTGAAAGCGGTCCATCCTTGCGGTTCCCCGCCTCGGTCGCGCTCGGCTGCCCCAGGCACCGCTACCGCAACACCACGCTATCCCCACAAGCGGGGCTCTCATGGACTGCGCTTCCGGCCCTGCTATCCAGTTACCCGCCCGTCAGCGAATCGGTCGCAGAGACGTGGGCACGTCGGGGACGTCTTGAAGCATCGTCACGCTGACCTTGGTAGCCCTGCCGTGCTCGACGGTAATCCGGATCTCGCCGTTGTCCATGCTCTTCATCGCATTTCGGACGGCCTCCGCGAGTAACTCAACATGGGCGTCGCCCGGGGTGGGCGGGGTGTGCCTCGATTTCATCGTGTCCCTCCTTCCCTTGGGATGGTTTCGAGAATGACGATTACCAAAACTAAGGATGGGGACAGGGAGAAGGTACTCAGTACCGAATGGTCGCCGATAAGGAGGTGTCTAGGTTGTCTATTTACCTGAAGAGCTGTCCCATTTGCGGAAGCACTCTCCTGAACCGTAGTCTCAACGAGGTCCTCTTACTGAGTGGCCCTGGAGTCGCGGTTGAAGCCAGGGGGCATAACATAAGCGGGGCTGTCACCGATGGCGAGTACGTCAAGGCTGTAGAGTGCAGACAATGTCACCACCTGCTGCTGCTGAGGAGATAGTTGCACGAGGTCCGTCTAATGGCGCAGGTCGTCTACGAACGTGACCTGCGCCTGCATATCCACACGCAGCCGGTCGTTCCACATACCGAGGTGCCGGCCAAGGAGTTCGAGAGCCTTTAGCGCGTCGAAGCGCTTGATCTTGACCGTCGTGTTGCTGCCACCGGCGAACTCGGACCTCGTCTCGCTGACCTCGGCGACGAGCGTGCCGTCGACGTCCTCGCTCGGCCTCATGCGGATGCCGTCGGGGTTCCACTCGGCGAAGTCCTTCATGTCCGAGAAGGCTATCTTGGCGAGTTGCTGGACGACGCGATCCTGCGTGATCTCGAGTCGCCTCTGGCGTTGGTCGATGGCCTCCTTGATAGCGGCGGCCACGCAAGTTTTGACAAGTAACTGTGGGCCAATCCGGTTGGCGGTTCTCTTGCTGTATCCGGCCCGAATCGCTGCCTTAGTGGCGCTGAGATCAATCAGATACTCCTGCACAAACCGCTCCTGCTTGGGGGTCATCTTGGGCATCGAAATCACCTCCTAACCGAGTAAGGGAGTGCAGACGGTCGAAAACGGGAGATTTTCACGGAAAGTAGTCCGCAAGATCGCGCATGGCGGGAATTTTGCCCTAGCTCCCGCGGCAAGTTCACCCGTGTTCCTCGGAAATCACCCCTGGAAGGGTTTGCTTGGGTGTGCAACGGATAGGTACGATGTGCTCAACCAGATCGATGGGAGGTGAGAGCATGAAGCAGGTCGGAAACGTCTTTGCGATCCTCGGTCTGTTGGTTGTCCTGGCTGCGATCATCGAGACGGTGCGATTTGCCAACGACCCGGCTGCAGAGGGGACCTTCCTGGGCAACCTGGGCGGGAGCCTGGTGAAACGCATCTTACCCGCGCCTCTGTAAGCCCCACCTGAAGGGAGGACGACCCTAGGTGGCTGACCCCTTGCTGGGAGACGACCAAGCCATCGAGCAGTGACCCCCTCACGCATCAACGTGAGGGGGTCTGCTATTTGCTCAGTGCGCCCCTGCCTGTCTGTATTACGGGGCAGGTGTAAATGCCCCGCCGGGGCGCTGCCAACTATGTCACCGAAGAAGTGTACACGGACACCTACCGCGTTGCCCGGGTAGCGTCGTCGTCCCCGGACAGAGCCCTGACGAGCAGATCCGTAAGATCGTCTTGCGGCGTGTCACCGAGAAGGTTCGCTTTTGCCTGGATGGCATGGCGTAGCTCACTGAAGGCCGCGGTGCCTGCGGTGACCTGCGCCATGCTGAGTTTCTGGCCATTCTTCAGTGCCGCCAGGGTTGACTCGGCGTACTCCTCCGCGATCTTTGCGTTGAGCTCGATGGACCGGTCGAGGCGCTCGATGTCACTGACACGTTTCTCGACGGCCGCCGCTCCGACCCCCTGCGCCCTCGCGTACTCCCGTCTGGCGTCGGCCTTGACGTCGGCGTGGTTCAGGAAGTGTGACCGTACTGCAACGCGACTGACAATGACCCCATGTTCTCCGAGCCAATCCGCGATACGCTGATCACTCCACCCCTCGGCGAGCTTGAGACGGTCTGCTTCCGCCCGAGTGCTGCAGTTGCAGACCTTACAGCGTCGTCCATACTCCATTGGCATTGTGGCCGCCACCTTTCTTGGGCTTTGGTGAGGTGTAAGGCTTGTAAGGATCACGCGGTCCGTTCTGCGAAAGTGTAACCGTGGTCGTGTCCACGTCGAGCACACGCATCTCTCTTCTGGACGGCCCTTGCGGGCTCGCGCAGCTGTGTTTACGATCCGGCCCACCGCCCGTGTGATCTCTGTCTAGGGATGCTTCTGGGCGCCAGCATCCTGTGGATTGTCACGTTGCTCGTCAGTGCTCCCACCATAGTCACCACCTCCGAAACGTGACCGGCGAAGTGTTACCGCCTTGCTTGTTCATCCCTCTGGAACCGTTACCGCAACGGTTACCACAACGGTCGCCGGAGTACGGCTGCACGTATCTGCGTTGGGACAATCGAAAAGCGATCGGATTCCGTCCGCAAACCGGACGGTTTCCCTGGGCTCCGTCGGGACCTCCGCCGGATGTCCTGTGGACGTCCTGCGGTCGCCGCGCGTGGCGGTCGCGCGGCAACGCTGCTGCAACGTTTCTGCAACGTTGCGTCTGCAAGCACTTGCGAGCAGATGACAACAGATGCTGACAAACGCGAGCGGATGCCATCAGGCATGCCATGGGCAATGGCATCGGTCGTGCCATTCATGTGGGGTGTCCCAGGCGGAAGGTGGTCAGCTCGCGCCGGCCAGCGGCCCCCTCTGAAGCCTGGGGTGCAGCACGCTCCAGGTAGCCGTGCGCCAGCAGCCACGACATGCCCTTCTGCACTGTCGGCGGGCTACCAATGCCACACCATGCCTCCGCGAACCGCCACGAAAATGGAGTTGAGTCCTGGGCACCGTCATAGAGCGCTCGCAACTCCAACAGGCGGCAGAACCCCGCATATAGCTTGCGGGCAGGCTTCGGTGCATCGTCCGGTAGCAGGGCGGCCGCGATGGCCGGAGGCCTCAGAAGCCCCGCGTCCGTGGCGGCGCGTAGGTGCCAGATAGCGCGCTCGCCGCTCCTCAGTTGCCTCACATGCTTGGTGACGTACGCGGCATACACCTCGCCAAGCGAGTACCACTCCACGCCGTCAGCCTGATGGAAGTCGTGGTACCGGATCGTTCCGTCGCTCTGCTGGTACAGCGCCGCCGAAGGGTGCGCGTCGTCGTGGTCGGGCAAGACACACCGCATGCCGCGCCCGACTCCCGTCACATGCCCCCCGCACAATCGCACAATCGTGAGCGCAACCTCCGGGTTCGTCGCAAGAGAATGCAGCAGCGTGGAACCATAGCAAGGAGGAATATTTCTCTCGCTATAGTTTCCGGCTGTCCGAGGATCGGGGGGCTCGAGGGGGTTCGGGGGGTCGGAGGGCTCCTCTGCATCAAGGACTCGGGCGGTGCCCTCGCCTGCACTGACCCACGACGGCGCCGGCGCGGTCGCGACCTCATCAGGGCCCATACCCGGCACCCAGGAATACCGCTGGCCACCCGGGTGGATGGATGGTGGGAGGATGCAGAGGGTTCCTTCGCCAAGGACCTCGCCCCAGGCAAACCGTCTGGTCGCCACGGGGCTGCTAGCCCGATAAAGGAGATGCCCACGCCATGTGCCGTCACTTTCCACAGAGGAAGTGCAGGCCACTGTCGCAGGCAGCTCCAAGTTGTTCGACAGCTTGTCCCTGTGGTCCACGTCGATCGCGACGACCCCGCCCGAGGCAGCCCCCATGATCGCGGCGACTCCGCACTCTGGGTCGCGCGCGAACCACGAGAGTATCTCGGCTTCAGACGGCGCTCGCAGAGCGAAGGGGTGCCAGGACGGCTTGCCATGAACGACCGGCAACTGTTCGTAATACGGCTCTTTGGAGCGCGGTCGGATCGGAACTAATGCGCATCCGACGCGCGCAAGAGCGAGGGCGTCAGATGCAGGACCTCGAGCCACAGCAGGTAGATTCGCTGTGGAGATCTCAATGACGGTGCTCATCGCAGATCGCCTGTGAACTCACGCGTGCTCGCGTCCAACCCGATCTGGCAGATATTGCAGGGCGTAGCCCCGTGCGCTACTATGGAAGCGCAGATGGGGCCGCTGTTGAGGGCAGCGGCTCTCATTGTTTTCGGGCTCCTCTCAGGCACAAAGACACCGCCCTACCGTGTTGGCGGGCGGTGACGTGCAGTGCGTATGTACATTGGGCCGATGCTTTTCTGCCTACGCGCGAGCGTGCCGAACAGCTTCCTAGAAGCCAATCGGAATACGTTCCCCGGGGGAGTTATCGGGATTTGCTACCACACCTTACCGGGGTCCGCTTACACGGCCCGTGTGACGCGCTCTAGAACAAGGCGAGTCTGTTCCTCCCGCCACTCCCGATACTGAGCCTCGATCGCCTCCGGAGCGAAGCCGACCCGGGCCAGAACAGCCAGCACTGCTTCGGGGGGCTGATTCGGGATGCCAGCCTCCAGATGGGTGATCGTCTGGTAGTGGCAGGCCGCCGCCCGGGCAAGTTCCATGCGCGTGAGGCCCACCCGTTCTCGAGCAGCCCTTATCGGGTTCATGCGCCCACCCCCTCGAAAAGCTAGGGGCCGGCGCTCGGCGCCGACCTCTGCCGCTATCAATATAAGCCGTCCGCGCTGTGAAAAGTGTGCGAGTTCACCATCGCTCCCAACCAGGCGGTAGATGGTGGGCAACCCACACCCTGACCTCCATACTCTTGCGGCGGATGTTTGAGTCACCACCCTCCAGACCGAGACGCTTGGCAGTCTCGAGGCTGGACTCGTGCTTGGTGGAGCCGTAGATCTGCTTGCAGTCCCGACGCAGATCCTCGGACATAATGCCGATGGCTTTACCGATCTCAGCCACATGGGACGCCTCAAGCCGCCCAACTCGCCGGAGGGCGTACGAAGCAGTAGGGTCGCCAGGTGAAGATCTGCCACCGTCCCGCTCCAGGGAGGGGGCGGCGTAATCTGCCTCGTGTTCTTCCGCTGAGCGGAGGGCGGCATAGTAAGCCCGGATGAGGTCGCCCAGGCGGTCGGCCAAGTGAGGCGGCAGTTTCTCAAAGCCCCACCTCGGCCCCTCGAACGCACTCGCGCAGGCTCTGATGAGGTCGGGCAGCAGGCTGGGCGCCACCACGGAAGCGCCTGTAATCTCAGGCCCAGCTAGGACGATCAGACTCGTAATGAAGAGTTCAAACGGGGTGGCCGTCGCGGCACCGGCGTCGATCTCTTGCCACAGCCACTCTGCTAGGACGCCCCTGCGCTGCTCGACGAGCTGGGCAGTAGACCGGACCCAATCAACCAGCGGCTCGACGGCCTCTTGCCAGCTAATCCGACTGGTTCCGCTCTGGTCCGACGGTGCGATGTCGTCCAGGACCGGGATCTCGGCCCTTTCCGGCTGAGAGTGGCCGACCGTGGGCTTGCGCATCCCCGCGGGTAGCTCGGTCCCAGGTCGGCGGCTGACGACAAGGCAGCCCTCCTCATCCCTCGTCAGATCCCCCACCGGCACATAGAACGGATCCGCCACTCGCAAGGCTTCGAAGAGTGGACGATACTTTGTATCCCTCTCATCGGAGATGCCCGCGTACGCGTCGACGCAGGCCTCCCAGTATCGGCGCCACTGCGCGTCTGTGCGCGGCAGAGAGCGGACTAGGCGATAGTGCTCTCTCTTGCGCTTCATGCTTGGCCGTCTCCTGCGCCGAACACCCGCTCCATGGCCTCGCGGGTGGTGACCCACCTGCGTCCCTCGCGCCAGAGTTCTCCGGGCTTAAAGCTCTCGCGCCTGGCCAACACCTCGGCCACCCGGGACAGCCCATAGGTGCTCAGAATCTCCGCGACGGCTACTCCTGCTCCATTCGGTCGCGCGTCACCTCGAGGTTCACCGTACTTCTCAACGAGCGCCGACCGGAGAAATAGCCACGTCCCCGCCGCCTTGCGCGCTGCCGCCCCGAAGTCTCCGCGGTTCGCCATGACTTGCAGGCTATCGCGCGACAGTCCCCACAGCGCCGCGGCCTCCGTTGCGGTGATGACATCTTCCAACTGCTTCACAGCGCATCCCCTCTCGTTGACCGATCCAAGTATAACGTTTGGAATGCAAAACAATAAAGTAGAGAAAATAGGCGTCCAAGCGAGAGAGGAAGAGCCTGGGGGGGTTGATGGCCCCTAACCAGCCCAAGGCCACCTGTTTATCTTTTGCTTGGCATACCAAACATCAAGACAATAGACCTAGAACGAAGCGAGACAGGGAGGCGGTTCTGGTGGGAGCGACAGTGATCCGGCTCGAAGCGGCTCGTGCGGCGATGGACTTGGCCGCGACGGTGGCCCGGTACGCGGAGATTCAGGCGCAGTCAAAGGCCCTGGAGGCCGAGCAGAAGGATCTCCGCTCCGTGATCCTGGGTGCGCTCGGCGCCCACGACGTCGGCGCGCTTGAGATCGCCAACTACAAGGTGACGCGCTCACAGCGGCGGCCCCTCGACAACGAGCGCGCGGTCGCTCTCCTCGACGCCCAGGGTCTCGCGGACTGCACCCGGACGGTTCGCCGGGCCGACCAGAAGGCAGCCGAGGCGGCAGTGACGCTCCTGGACGGCGGTGCGTGGGCCGAATGCTTCACGAGCATGCCGGTTCTGACGGTGCGGGAGGCGCGCTAAGCGCCTCTCCCCCACCACAAAGGCTACCCATAACCATGGTTCACGCGAGGACAAGCACCCCTAGCAAGTCTAGGCGGCGCCGCATCGGTCCGAGAATCCGAAGAGGGGGTTGGCTCATGGAGGAGATGACGGGATTGACCGAACTGCTCGAGTCGGTGGCGCTGGCGGCGGCTACGCAGGTTATCGCGGAACTTCCTGAATGTGCGGCGGGTGCGAACGTCTCCGCGTGGCAATACACCCGCGTGCGTGAAGTGGTTGAGGTCGAGGAGCAGGGGGGCATCCGCGAGGACTTCTATCACGCGCTCAACGCGGCCAAGGCTGACTGCCGCAACGCCTCGCAGGGGCTCCCCGACTGGTACAGCGATCTCGAGGACGCGGTCGCCGACATGCTCTTGCAGACCGCCATCGCAGGGTACAAGCAGGGTTGGAGCGACGCGGGCACCGTCGCCAAGGCTTTTGAGAAGTGAGCACGCCAATGGACGACTGCGCCGCCGAGGTCGAACCCCTCGAGGAGATCCTGATGGACGTCGCGTTGATCGCAACCCGCGTTGATCCATTGGTCATCGCGGCGGCCGCCTCAACGATGCAGAGGTGGTGGAACTGGGAGGACAATCACCTTCCAGATTCGACGTTGACTGCTCGTAGGGCCCTGCTACAGATCCTTAGGGTTGCTTCCGGAGTGGACAGCACGAATACGAAAGGCCGCTGACGCTGCCACGTCAACGGCCAAGGAACCAGGGAGAGCGCGGGCGCTGGCGAAAGCCGGCGCCTTTCTCTATGCGCCATCATATCACGCCGCGACGCCGTCGCTGAGGGTTTAAAGCCGCCGCGCCACTAGCACATAGCGTGCAACACCGCAGAGCATCCGGAATCGGACAGCGGCGCATCTCCCCCTAACGCCGGCGCTGAAGCTGAGCGCATCGGATTGCTGTTATGGGGAACCGTAGACCGCATGACAGAGGACACATCGCTACTCGTGTATGCGACCCTCGAACGCAAGCTCCCAGGTTCACCTTGGGGCGTAGACCACCACACATGTGTCGAGTCTCGGACAGCGGAGCTAATTGCAGAAGAGCCCAAAGACGACTACGAAGATGTGCGACGGACAGCAATCGGCGCCATGGATGCTCTGTATTTCAATATCGGCCTGGCATGGAGCGCTGGGCTGTCGATCTTCGACCTGTTCGATGCGGAGTCCGGCGATACGGAGAGAGTCTATGAAGGATTCTTCGCCCTTAACGGAACCCCCCGACGGTTTTGCGCCCACGCCATCCACAATGGACTGCTGTACATCTCGCGGCTCTACATCGAGCCTGAATATCGCAACCAGGGGCTAGCATCCCTCCTGCTCGAGGCAGGCCTTCCCCTACTGGCGGGAAGTACAACCGTGGTCGCGGTGATCCCCCGTCCAGACAGCGGGGACGACGCCCCCGACCCGGAACTCCTACGACGGCTGAAGAAGCTCAACCGGCGCCACGGATTCCGCACCGTTCCAGGCGCACTTGACATGATGTGGCTAGATCTGAGCAACTCGGCAACGTTGTCTTCAGACCCCTGGAAGGACAAGCCACGCAACTAACCGAACGGCGCCGATATGGAGAACGACGTACGGGCTCGACGACTGGCTCTGGGGATGTCTGTGCGGGAGCTCGCAAGGCTGACCGGCCTGTCGCCTAATGAGGTGTCGCGCATCGAAAGGGGCCTCTCTGAGCCCAAGGTGCGGACTGCTTTTCGTTTGGCCGATGCGCTCAGGAGCGATGTTCGCGAACTGTTTCCGGATAACGAGTAACCAACACACTCGTGCCCCCGTACGTTAGTAGTGTCCTATGCGTGTGACACGCTTGGACAGAGAGGGGGCGCAGAACATGCTGCGCGAGATCCGGCTTTCTGGTTCCATCGAATCGATCCACCTTCACGACGGCCAACTAGACGTCGTCATCGAAGGGAACCCTCTGTCGTTCCCGGTGATGACCCAGGTCGCGCCCGCACCGAAGCCTTCGAAGCCGCCGCGCCAGGCCCCCGCGCCGGCGACGCCACCAGCTGATGCGAAGCCGAACGGCGCCGCACCACCCGCGAGGCCCTGACGTGTTCTGGGTGTCGTTCTACGGTGTGCCCATCCAGGTGGGTCACAGTGGCGGCCGGGTGTATAGGTTGTCAGCCTCGTCCATTCCGCTCCTGGAACGGCTTCCGGTATGGCGGCCACATTGCACTTCGCGTGTTTTTCGATGTGGGCTGTCCTAACGTGTGCTGTTGCGTTCTCCCTCACCTCTGCGGCGGTCCGAGTTGTTCGTGGGCGCCACCATCTCGAGCAGAGCGACGATGACATCACGCGCCACGGCGTCTACGCCGGTGCAACAGGCTCAGGCAAGACCACCGGCATGCTCGATCAGTTCCGCGCCTTCTGCCGCCGACGCTACGGGGTCGTCTGGCTCGGCCTCGACAAGGGTGACTGTCTCAAGGCGCTGGCGATCGCGAAGCAGGAGGGTATGCGCGTCCGCTGGGTCGACCCCACCTCAGAGCGTGCGCCGGCGTACAACGTCCTTCACCAGGTCACGGGCACCGAAGGCGAGATCGAGCAGCTCGCGTCGGAGTTCCTCTCTGTCCTGCGCCAGGTCAACGGCATCGCGTGGGGCCCGAAGCTCGCGCAGGCGGTCGAGGAAGCGACCATCCCCCTGCTCGAGTGCGGCCGCGACGTAACACCCACGGATGTAGCGCATAGCCTCGAGGCCGCCGGCGAGGAGAACGCGGCCGCCAAGGTGAGGCGCCTTCTGACGACGGCGAGCATGCGGCGGTTCCTCGGGACACGTGGCGACTTCACGTTCTCCGTACAGCCCGGTGAGGCGCTCATCATCTCCCTCGACCTCGGCGAACTGGGGCCGGACCGCGCAGCGATGCTCGCACAGGTGTGCGCGTCGGGCATGTTCCGCGCTGGCCTCCTCCACCAAGGCACGCCGCTCCTCGCCTACTTCATGGACGAGTGGCAACTGTACGCCGGCGCGAAGCACCCGCTCATGCTCGAGCAGCTCCGCCGCCGCGGCGTCACCGTTCAGACAGCGATGCAGCACATGCACCAGGCCGACGCGCGGCTGCAGGCGGCGATCCGGCAGGTCGGCTCGATGTACCTCTACCAGCTCGAACCCGCCGACGCGAAGTTCTTCGGTGACCTCTTGCAGATCGACTACCGGCGGATCGCGAATCTCCCGGTTCACGCGCGGCTCGCCCGCGAGCGCGTCCACGGACAAATCAGGGTGGAGTGGCAGCACAATGCTCAGTTCTCGCGACGAGATGCTCGTCACAACCGTGAGGCGCCTTGGCTACGTCTCGCGCGTCGGGCTCGAGCGGCGGTTCTTCCAAAGCGAAAGGACCGCGCAAAGGGTGCTGGCCCGGCTGACGGAGCGCGGCCACCTCAGGCGCACGAAGCGACTCGGCCCGGCGATCTACCATATCGAGCGCTGGGAGGCGCAGGCGGAGCACCGGGCAGCGGTGTCCGACGCGATCCTCCTACTCCGTCCGGAGCGGTGGAAGCTCGAGGTGCCAGTGGTGGGAACGCGCGCCAAGGCCGACGCTCTCCTGCGCCGCGGCGATCGCCTTCTGTGGCTCGAGGTCGAACACCGCAGCCACGGCAAGGCGCTGACGAAGATCGCAGCCTACCGGGAGTCGTGTCGGCGGAAGAAGTGGACCTCTCTGTTTTCCGAGTTCCCCGACCTGCTGATCCTGGGCCTCGGCCCACGAGCGGAGCAGGCGGCAAGGCAGGCGATGCAGGGTGAGCGCGCGTTCCATCTCTATCTCAGCATCGAGGAGGCGCAAGGATGGGGTTCTCAACGGTGATCGTATTCGGAGCGGTCGGGGTCGGCACGGCCATCCTCTCGCACGTCCTGACGTCCTCCGGGAAGGCGGAGATCGCGAAGCAGTCGACCTTGGCCGTGGAGCTCATCATGTGGGGCGCGATCGTCACGCTGATGGCCGCAGACATGACGGAGGCCGCGCAGCAGATCGGGTCTCTCGGCAGCCTCTTCACGATGCCCACGCTCGGGCAGTAGCAGCATGGGCACGGCTCAGCTCGCTCGTGGTGTGAGGCCGTTCTACACGGTGACGATCGATGGCCGGCGCGTTCTCCTCTACACCGCGGTGGGTATCTGCATCGTGCTGGCGGTCGCGATCCTCGCGCAACCCGAGCACGCAGCTGCTGCCGGCAAGAGCGGCAGGACGGCAAAGTTCATCGGCAGGGAGATCGCGCGCTCGGACCTCGGCATAAAGGTGATCCACAAGGCCCACCTGATTCTGCGCAACGGCCATGACATCGCGAGGGCGCCCGGCGGCAAGGTCATCTCACGCTACCAGTACACGCGCCTCTACCCAAAGCACGGCGTGCCCGTTTCGCCCTCGGACTTCCGAGACGCTCTCCGCGAGTACCTGCGGATCTATGGCGACTTTGGTCGAGGGGTGCTGCGGATCATCAAGCACATCGGCCACGCGCGGCTCAGTGGCCAGTTCCCGTTCGTGCCGCCGGACGTGCCCGGGCCCGGAGCCGGCAGCAGTATCCCCATGTAGACAGCTAGAGCGCCGGGGATGCGTCCCGGCGCTCATCCATCCGCTTCCTGGGAAGGTAAAAGCACAGGTGACTATTTATGCCCTGGTTCGCGTAAACACCATAGCGGTTCGCGCAACCCCATTGGGATGGAACGTCCGCGGGCCGGTGCAGACAATTATGCAAGGCGGGATCGGGACAATGGTCACTCCACGCGACGAGCAGATAGCCGAGGCAATTGTGCGACTCGGAGCCATGACCACCGACCAAGTCGCGAGGGCATTCTTTGAAGGGGCAAGTGCGTTGCCATCGGCGCAGCGACGTTTGCGTGCCCTCGAACAGGAAAACCGCGTCAGGAGATCTTATGCCCTGTCCCGGTCCAAGGGCTCGTCCGTTTGGCTAGCGCCGCGATTCCAGGGCGTGGATGTCAAGGGAAGGTTGCTAGTGTCCGATATCTGGGTGGCGCTCGACAAACCGATTGTTTTTGTCCCCGGCTTTACCCTGGGATCGGTTCGGGCTGATGCCATATTCGAACTTGCCGGAGTTCCGTTCCTGCTTGAAGTCGCACGGTCGCGCAAAGACATCGCACAGAGGCTTGAGAGATACGACACAGCCTGGAGAGAGTTTCGGTGGCGTCGAACGTTCAAGACGTTTCCGCATCTACTTCTCGTTGTGCCAGAGGGAAAGGATATCGACCGAGCCTTTCAAATCCCGTCCCCTCCCAAGACAGTGTGCACTACCGCCAATGCGTCGAAGGCGTTAAACCGCGTGCTTCCAACGCTACTTTCCAACGGCGGCCAGTAACGGGTGTGTAGAGAGCCAAGACGACGAAGAGGCTGATGTGCGCAAGCGCCCTCGCATCACGCGGGGGCGCTGCCGTCTGCTCAGAAGGCTATGTGAGAGGTTCCTTCGCTGCTGCCCTGAGCAGGCGGCACTGCCTAATTGCGGAAATCACTTTGGCCGAGTCAACCATCAATGCCCTGAAGGCCCGAGTCCTCGTTTTCCGCTTCCAGCACTCCATCCACTCGCCACGTGACACGTGGTCCGTGGCCCACGGTTGGCACTTCACTGACCAGAAAGCGAACCGTTACCACGTCTTCGAGTAGTCGCTTCAGCCTGCCCTTCATTTCAGGCTCAAAGCGAGCATTTATGCCCCTGCCTTCCTCCGGCTGAAACGAAAGAGTCGATTGGCGCAGGTTGATCTCATAAATAGTTCCACGTTGCACCAACACGCGAGAAATCTGCTCATCCATATGTTCAAAGGCGCCGACTAAAGCGAACGCATCGCCAGGAGTTACACGCACAATTTGGGCCGTCTCGTCATGCTTCCCACGCCACCTGATACTGGCCGTCCCTCCTGTTTTGGCACAGGCCGCGAAGAAAGTCTTCAAGCCGTCAACGGGACGTTGGCCACGCTCCGCCACCCACTGCCTAATGCGTGACAGGTCGCCTTCCCAGGTGACGACTTGCGATACTTCATGGAGAGCTCGCTCAAATAGCTCCCTGTCGTCGAAAAGTCCCATCTGCGCCTCGGGCCGTGGCCCTTCCAGGGCAATGTGAAGGGACCCAGTGGTGATAGCGAGTAATCTAAGATCGGTGCTCTCTTTGATCTCACTTGGGATCGGGCCCCGATCAGAACTCAAGCCGGCAAGCGAATGGCCAAGCTTGTGCAGCGAATCTTGCAGGCCGGACAGTATATCGAGCACCAAAGAAACCGAGGGCGGGCTCTCGGCACGTATGGCCCCACCCTCAATGTCAACACTTATTGGTCGTAAAGCCTCGTCGCGGAGACTCTCCCCAATCTCGCGTAGCAACTCCTGGCGCCGCTCCAGCAAAGCGGAGTACGACAAGTCGAACGCAAAGCCCAGCTCCGCCTCGAGCCCTTCGGTGGAGGTGCCTAGGAGGGCTTCCAGGTCCCGCAGCTCATCTTGTACTTCCACCCTAGTCCGCGTCATCGCACCCCGCCCCAGTTCTGCTCGGTCAAGACGATGATCCCTTTAGTGTTCCCAGCTCTGGTGTGGCCGAACTGCCGCCGCCAATACGCGAGCTGATTCTGGGTGTGCTTGTGGCCCGGGTGCCCTTCTGGAAACAGCGGAACCGGGAACGCATGGCAGCCATATGTGTGCTTCGCTTGGGATGGACTAAGCAGCCCCTGGAGCAGGATACGCTGTTCCACCCCAAGGGATTCGGCATCGCTGGCCCTAATGCCTACCACGAGGTCGATGTCTCCTGGATTCAGTTTCCGCTCTACGTAGCTTCCGTCAACCCAACAGAACTCGACAGTCCCCGTAGCCAGCAGCAGCCCTCTGTGGTCACAAAAAGTAGAAAACAACGCGGCCCTGGTCTCAGATTTAGGGAACTCGTCGACAAAATGTGCCCGAAACTCATCTAAAGATGCCGTGTGCATGCCTGGTGGGAGGACGCCCAAGCGATTGAGCGCTGGAATCGTCTTTGCTGCCCCCTGACCGCCAACTTTCTCGCGCTGGCTCGTCAGTTCTGCGCCGCGGTTGCCAGATCCTCCATTGGCAACCTGTTTTGGGTTCTCATGTAGGTGCGCTAGGGTGACACCGCCCAGCCCTTACCGGTGGCCGGGCGGCGTGGGGGCAGAACGTGCCTCCGCCGGCAACGCGGCGCAATGTTCCCCGACGGCCGGTCCTCCCCCGGCTGCCGTTCGCGCATGCGCAGCATTGATCTGCTCTACTTGGCGGTACTGTGTCCACCTGCGCGTCATATCGCCGCGCTGCGCCAGGGTGCACGGTCATGGTATCACAAGCGCCTCAACGGAGCTCGGGCGCGACCTCCTCGATGTTCTCCTGGACCCAGTTCAGGGCGAAGACCAGGAATGACTCGCGGGACTCGGCCTCCCAGAAGCCCTTCCCGCTTGGATACGCACCGGCGAATCCCTGTCCGTCAAGGAGCCGATGCAGCTGCCAGAAGCGTCCGTCCGGTTGTCCGGAAATGTCGAACTTAACCGGCCAGAAGGACCATCTCCCGACCTGGACGTGGTGTTCGTCCGCGAGGGCCTTCCTCATGGCGCCACCTCTCCTTTGTAGGCCTCATGCCACCTCGCGACCGGCTCCCAGTACCACACCTTGGACGCGCCGAGTTTGCCGATCGGCTCAGGGAACCCGAACTTCGGGTCCGTCGCCCACTGTCTCACTCGCTCCCTGGATACGCCGAGCCTGCGGCCGATCTCGCCCCCGGTGACGAGCTCCTCATTCATTGGAGCACGTCGTCCTCCTCGAGGCACACCCACAGTTCCTCGATCTGCCGCCCGGAGTGGCCGGTGATGCCATAGTATTCAAGGGCGCACCTCCGGCAATAGGCGCGATCCCCCCGCGGCTTATATGTGCCCCTCGCCTCGTCCTCTTCCGACGGATGATCAACGGTAGGCACCGGGTCCAGGTCCAACTCCTCGTTGCATGAATCGCAAAAGTGCAGGAGCCCAAGCGAAGCCAGCGGCTTCCACACGATGAACACATGGGACGGCCTCGTCCTGTAGATCCTGCGGCCAGAACCCGAACCGGACATGTGCGACGCGCCTCCCATCGAGCCTGTTTCCGTTCTGCAACTTCCATGTGCTGGTCTGCAAACCCTCCCAGGGCAAACACAAGAAGCGCCCCCCTCCGAAGAGAGCAGGGCGCCAGTTGACGTAATAGGATAAAGCGGCGGCGTCGAATCGTCCATGGCCATGGCGCCGCCCTCGGGGATCATCGCCCCGCGGTCACCCGCGTCCTAGCCGCGGGGTGCTCTTCCGGTTACCACATCTGGCGATGGATCACCCGAGGTGTGAGGGGGGCCGTGTCGCTGTGGTCTGCGTGCCCCCCCGGGCCCCTAGATTCGGACTCGGGACGCCAGCTACCTTACCATGGATCCCGGGGGTAACGGCCGAATGTCCATCGCCAAATCAGGCACTATGAAACCCAGCCCGGTCATCGCCTTCCGAAACACGGCTGCACCCTCGACAGCCGCTTCAGCCGCGTCTTCAGCGGACAACGCGAACATCGAGAGCAAGTTGCCATGCTCCCCATGAAGAGTAGATAGCGGCGAAATCGCGCCATTCCCTGCCGCTACAATCGCATCCAGGAGCCTGTCGTCCTCCGCCCAGTCGCTCGCCTCTGGCCCGACGCCAATGACGACCAAGACCTGGTAGTACTCCTCTTTCACGACGCGCGCCCCCTTGGCTCTAAGATCCCCCCGTGAGGGCCCACTTCATCATCCGCGAGGAGGCAGAGTGCCCGATGTTCGAGTGCCTTGCCGATGGCACGCGCCGATACTAACTGCCTGGGTCATGCGCTGAACTCATGGCGCAACGCGTTTCGGTAACAGTCTCGAAACCATTCTCGGTCCCTGTCCCGCGGCTACGGCAGCAACATCACCACAAGGCGTAACGTGCCATGATCGACGTGTAGGGTCGCACCGACGCCGCCTCCAGACTTTCTGCAGGCTGCGGGCAACCCTGCGATGATCGGGCTGAACGCGTGCGAGCCCCGAACCTGGGGCGAATCGCAACGTGCGCGTCGAAAGGAGACCGTATCATGGCTCACGTACGCACCCATTATCGCCGGGGCCACTTCACAAAGAACGGACACTACGTCCCCCCAACAATCGTCGAGGCCCACGAGCGCCGTCGGCCACGTGTTGTCGAGGTTGCCGAGACTCAGGTCCGCACTCACATCCGGCCGGCGCATCTCCGCTCGGACGGAAGCTTCGTGCCTCCCACCCTCGTCCAGAGCCATGCCCGGAGCGCTCACAGGCGGGCGAAGCCGCAGCGTTAGCCAGTCACTTCGCCAGCGGCCGCGGGCGGGGGTGTCATCTCCTCGTACGCGGCCGCGATCTCCTCGCGAGTCTTCTGTCGCCGAAACAACGCACCGTGCTGTTCACGGAGTTGGGTAGAGACCCAGGCGTCCCGACTCATCTGCCAGGCGGCCAGGTCCGCCTCGTACCGCTCCTGTGCAAGGAACGCCGCCTCGGCCTGTCGGAGGTCGTGCTGAAGCTCCATGCGTGCGTTCTCTGCTAGGGCCTCGTTGTCTGCCCACTCGGCCTCCGCCCGAAGGTCGAGCAATCGCAAAATGAAGGGGGCGCTCTGTGTCACGACGATCACACCGTAATTGGTACCCCTGAGATTCTCGCGCCTTGTTTCTCTGATTACAGAGCTAATGGTTTTCGTGCGCCCGGCCGACGCGCAGACGAATACGAGGACGGTTGGATCCGTGCCACCGAGCACGCCAGGACTGAGGTATCGTTTGATCTTCGCGCGGATGGTTGCGAGAGGTTCCGAGCCGGTGTCCGCCTCAAGAAAAACCGTCAAACGGGTGCTGCCCATGCGCAGATGGATTTTCGCGTCGGGCCAGATGTCGAGGATCCTCGCTGCCGCTCCCGAGGCCCAATCGACGGTGATGTAGCCCTGCGATCGCCGAGCAAGGGAGTGGAGGTGTGCGTAGACGTCAGCGATTATGGCAGAGTGCGCGGCGTGGGCGAAAGAGGTGGTCGTCCTTCTCTGGGGCACGCCCAAGCGCTGAGCGGCTACGGCCTGACCTGAACGCGACAGACCCACGATCTGCTCCAGACCGTCCTTGCCGTGTCCGTGGTAACGCGAGTAGATGCAGAGTCTCCCCTCCTTGAGGCGCCGGATACGATCCCGACAGAACCGAAGGCCCCCATCGGAACGGTCCGGGCGAAAGCATGTGGCGACATGGATCTGGCTCGTGGTCGCAACACCGACGTGATAGAGCATCGTGAGTATGTCGCCGTCGATGGAATCGAGAGAAGCGAGTCGACGAAGGGTGACAAGATCCATAGTGGTCACCTCTGCGGGAAATAGTCGGGGGAGTCGGAGCGGGCGGGAACGCAGTCCGGGAGGCGTTTTCACGTCTTTCCCAAGCGTCGGGTAGATCGCCACCATGACCCGGCCACGACGTCGCCAGAACCGTCTTCTTCCGCGGGGTTTGCAAGATACAAGCCTGGCAGGGGAAGCCGGAAAATCGGTCGAACCCTGTCGCATCCTGGAAGGAGGTCGACCATGTACACAGTGTTCTTGAACACGCCTCCGTACGACCCCTCAACGCTGTCCATGTTTCGGGTGAAGGAGGATTCTCCGCGGATAGAAAGCGGCTGCATTCTCGTAAGGCGAGAGGACATTTTCGCTCCTGACGGCCCGATCATCCGGGAGTTGCTGAAGGTCACGATGGGCGACGTCATGCTGCGCATTCCGATGTCGAGCGTGATTGCGATCGTCGAGCCGCTTAAGACCGCCTGATCTGCCGGATCGCCCCGTTTTCCCTCGCCCACGCCGCGTGTCCCATCAGCTCGCGCGTCCGTGCGTTCCCCCACTCCTTGGCGATCCCGCGGAGGGTTGAGGTGTGGATGCCCTCGCATTTGCGCAATGCCTCAGACAACGAGACGTATACACAAAAAGCCCCCGTGCACCGGTCTCTCCGGCGTTCTCACGAGGGCATACTTCTCCCCGTCTTGGGTTGCGATCGCCTACGGCGTCGCGTTCACTTGGGCGCTAAGCGTCCCTGCCCGGCTTCGGGCGTTCTGCCCCTCAAGGCAGCTCGGCAACGTCTCGCTTCTTGTCCCAAAGATAACTGGTATTAGGGGTGGGAGCAAGTCTTGTCCGGGAGACCAGACCCCTTGCCGGCGGCCAACTGTGGTAGCGGATCTGCTACGGACGCTCCACCAGATTGTCTTCAATACTGAGTTCTGATAATATAACGGTATCGGAAGTTAGAAGGGCGGTGGGCGGTTTGGCGTTGGCGCTTCCTCCGGAGGGTGGACCCCTCGCAGCGATGTTGCAGGAGACTGCCGAGCAGGCAAAGGAGTACATGCGCCAAGCCAAGGCGCCTAACACCGTCCGCGCGTACCGCAGCGACTGGCAGCGCTTCTCGGCGTGGTGCGCGCAGCGGGCTCTCGCCTCCCTGCCGGCCAGCGAAGACACCGTGGCGCTCTACCTGGCGGACCTCGCGGCCACGGCGAAGACCTCGACGCTCCAGCGTCGCCTCTCGGCGATCGCGCAGGCGCACAAGACCGCCGGCCTCCCTGCGCCGACGACGGATGCCAAGGTGCGCCTCACGTGGGCCGGCATCCGCCGACAGAAGGGAACCGCGCAGGTAGGCAAGTCCCCGATCCTGACGGCCGACCTTCGCCGCCTGCTGGCTACCTGTGAGGATCGCCCCCTTGGCCTCCGCGACAGGGCACTCCTGCTCGTCGGGTTCGCCGGCGCCTTCCGCCGTTCGGAACTCATATCGCTTGACGTGGCGGACCTCACCTTCGGCAGCAATGGCGTCACCGTCAAGCTGCGTCGATCGAAGACCGACCAGGAGGGCCACGGCGAGACCGTGGGCATCCCCCGGGGTACGAACACGGACACGTGCCCGGTGAATGCTCTGCAAGCATGGCTCGAGTCGGCCGGCATCAAGGTGGGACCTGTCTTTCGGCCGATCGACCGCCACGCCAATATCAAGGACCAACGGCTCTCCGACCGCGCGGTGGCGCTCATTGTAAAACGGCACGCGGAGGCGGCGGGTCTGGACGCGGCGACCTACTCAGGACATAGCCTTCGCTCGGGCCTCGCCACCTCGGCTGCCATGGGCGGCGCCAGCGAAAGGGCCATCATGCGGCAGACGCGGCACCGCAGCCTGCCGATGGTACGCAGGTATATCCGTGAGGGAGACCTGTTTCGGGACAACGCGGCTGCGCAGGTGGGGTTGTGACATGAGC
>JAKAPV010000014.1 GCA_021806845.1 Bacillota bacterium
GCTGCCGCCTGGTCCTGGCCGCGGCGCCGCCCGGCGGCGGCGCCTTCCGCCCGACCGCGGTGCGGGTGGAGCGGGTCCTCGCGGACCTCATCGCCTACCAGCGAGGCACGCAGGTCTTCCTGTCACGAGCGGCTTCCTACCGCTAGGCCAGATGAAGGTGACGTGCGGCACCCTGGAGGTGACCTCCGTCGCGACGGTCGCCGCAGGTGAGGTCGCCGTGCTCTCGACGCTGCACGGCGTCTTCACCGTCGCCGACGGCTTCGGCCCGAAGAGCGTGAACGCGCGGACGCTACCCTCGCTGCGCGTCTGCGCCGTCGAGGAAGCCGAACAGGGCACGTGGAGCGTGCGGAGCGACGCGACCTGCCTCGGCTGCGTCGCCCTGCCCCTCTCGGTCCTCGGCTCACCGGCAACGCGAGCATGAGGTCCGCTCTCCGCAGCGGCCTATTCAGAAAACCCTCAGGTCAGCGATGGTAGCCTTGGCAGGGGGAGGTGAATCACCTGAACATTTCCGCTGTCTCGATGCAGGCCAGCTATCAGGCCTCGCAGCAGGCGCTTGCCTCCGCCCGCACCTCTGCCTTGCAGCAGGCGCTCGGGTCGACGTCCGGCAAGAAGCCGGACGGAGACGGGGACCACGGGGTCGAGTCCAATGCGGCTTCTGCGGGTTCGAAGACGGGCCAGCTCCTGAACGCTCTGGCCTGACCATGCTGCAGGGAGGCCCCGCTGGCAGCGGGGCCTCCCTGCGTCTGCCGCGGCGTTGCGCTCCCCGGGGGAATCGGCTGGTGAACCGCGAATTCCTACGCGTTCCGGTGCCGAACAAACGTGCCCCGCGCGCGGAGGGATGCGAAATGGCAGCGTACCGTGACCGCGAGCAGATGGTCGAAATCTTCGGGGTTCTCGCCGAACGCGTAGCTTCCAGCCAGGCGGCCCGCATGCTGCACGACGCGAAGATGGTCGTCTCCTTCGTCTACCACAATCCGGACCTCATGCTGGTGATGGACGGCCGCACTCCAGGGGAAGGCGAGCCGCCGATGGTGATGCGCTTTGACGTGTCGGAGCCGTCGGCGGACGTCGTCTTCGAATGCTCCGCCGATGTCGGCCACCAGTTCTGGCAGGGAAAGCTCGACGTGCCGCAAGCCCTCGCGCGCGGCATGGTCAAGGCGCGCGGCGCCATCGCCAAGGCCCTCAAGCTGCTGCCGATGATGCCCCCGCTCTACGCCGCCTACCGCGACCTGATGGCGGAGCGCGCGGCCGCCGCCGGAGGCGCGGGCGAGTGAAGGCCGCTGTCCTGCCGGATGAGGGCAACCTGCTCGAGATCCGCGACGTCGAGCTCCTTGCACCAGGCCCCAAAGAGGTTGTGGTGCGCATTGCCGCAAGCGGCATCTGCCACAGCGACCTGCACGTGATCGACGGGCACCTGCCCGTGCCGCTCCCCGCGGTGCTTGGCCATGAAGGGGCGGGCGTGGTCGAAGAGGTCGGGCCGGGCGTGACGCGCGTGCGGCCCGGCGACCACGTCGTCCTCTCCTGGGTGCCCAGCTGCGGCAGCTGCTTCTACTGCGGCATCGACCGCCCGGACATGTGCGACGAGGCGTTCGCCATCCAGATCCAGGGCTCACTGCCCGGAGGCGGAGTGCGCCTGCGCGCGCACGGCGAGGAGATCTACCACTTCCTCGGCACCTCGTGCTTCGCGGAGCGGGCCATACTGCACGAGAACGGACTCGTGAAGATCCGCAGCGACGTGCCGCTCGACCGCGCGGCGCTGGTCGGCTGCGCGGTGACGACCGGCTACGGTGCGGTCATGCACACGGCACAGCTGCCGAAGGGCGCGAGCGTGGCCGTGGTCGGGGCCGGCGGAGTCGGCCTCAACGTGATCCAGGCGGCGGCGCTCGCCGGCGCGCGGCAGATCATCGCCCTCGACCGCGTGCCGGAGAAGCTGGCGCTCGCCCGCAGATTCGGCGCGACCGACGTCGTGGACGCGTCGGACACGGACGACCTCGTCTCTCCCGTGCTCGAGCTCACGGAGGGCCGGGGCGCCGACTACAGCTTCGAGGTGGTCGGCCGCCCGGAGACGATCGCCGCGGCCTATGGCATGACGCGCAAGGCTGGCACGGTCGTGGTTGTGGGGATCGCGGCGCCGCACCTTGAGGTCTCGCTGAACGCCTTTTCCATCCCCTCGCAGTCGCGCATCCTGACCGGCAGCTGGTACGGGCGCTCGCACCCGGATAGGGACATCCCCGCCATCCTCGACCTGTACATGGAGGGCCGCCTCGACCTCGACGGGCTGATCACCCGCCGCTACGACCTGCAGGAGATCAACGAGGCGTTCGCCGCGCTGCGGCGGGGAGATCTTGCCCGCGGCGTGATCACTTTCCCGCAGCCGAAAGGAGATGCCTGACGGTGGAACTCTCCATGCGAGAGGCCGCTCTCTTCATCGACGGGCAGTGGCGCGCGCCCCTCTCCGCAAAGACCTATCCCCTCGTGGATCCCGCGACCGCCGCCGCGTACGGCGCCGCGGCGGACGGCGGCAGGGAGGACGTCGACCTCGCGGCGCGCGCCGCTTACGCGGCGCTGCGCGAGCGGCGATGGCTAGGCGTCGACCCGCTCGAGCGCTCGCGCGTGCTGCACCGCCTCGCGGACGGCATCCGCCAGCACGCGGACGAACTCTCCGCCGCGATGGTGCGGGAGAACGGCATGCCGCTCGCCTTCGCGCAGTGGCTCGAGATCCCCATGGCCGCGGACGTCTTCGACTACTTCGCGGGCCTCGTGCCGCAGGTGCACGGCGAGACGCTCCCCTTCTCCCTGCCTGGCCCGCAGGGGAACTACCTTGCCTTCACCCTGCGCGAGCCGGTCGGGGTGGCGGGCCTGATCACGCCGTGGAACTTCCCTCTCCTGATGCCGGCCTGGAAACTCGCGCCGGCACTCGCCGCGGGATGCTCCGCGGTGCTCAAGCCCGCCCCTGAGACGCCGCGGACGTCCCTCCTGCTGGCCGCGATCGCCCAGGAGGCCGGCGTCCCGGACGGGACGCTCAACGTAGTGACCGGAGGGGACGAGGCGGGCGTCGCGCTGGTCACCCACCCGCTGGTGCCGAAGATCGCCTTGACCGGGGAGACGCTGACGGGCGCGAAGGTCATGGCCGCTGCCGCGCCGGGCATCAAGCGGGTGACGCTCGAGCTTGGCGGCAAGTCCCCGAACATCGTGTTCGACGACGTGGACCTCTCCCAGGCCGTCGCGGGCGCGCTCTTCGGCGTCTACCTCAACTCGGGGCAGGTCTGCCAGGCCGGGAGCCGCATCCTCGTGCAGGAGACGATCGCGGAGCGATTCGTCGAAGCGCTCTCGGAGCGCGTCAGCGCGCTCAAGGTCGGACCGGGATCCGACGCATCGAGCGACATCGGACCCGTCGTCAGCGAGCGCCAGCTGCAGCGCGTCATGGAACACATCGCGGCCGCCGGCGCGGACGGCGCGCAGCTGGTCGCGGGCGGGCGGCGCAGGACCGACCTCGGCGGGGGATACTTCATCGAGCCGACCGTCTTCACGGGAGTCACGCCCGGCATGCGCATCGCGCAGCAGGAGGTGTTCGGGCCGGTGGCGGCCGTCATCCCGTTCCGGGACGAGGCCCAGGCGCTCGAGATCGCGAACGGCACCGCCTACGGCCTCGCGGCCGGCGTCTGGACAAAGGATCTGAGGCGCGCGATGCGCATGGCACAGGGCCTGCAGGCGGGCACCGTATGGCTCAACACATACCAGCTGCTCTCGCCGACCCTGCCCTTCGGCGGCTACAAGCAGAGCGGACTCGGACGAGAGCTCGGCCCACACGCGCTTGACGCCTACCTCGAGACGAAGACAGTGATCGCGGACCTCAACGACGAGCCGTTCAGCTTCTTCTGATCTCTGCGGCATTGGGCCGCATTCCCCCTGGAGGTGCCGACCTGTTCTCCGTGATCATCCCGACGACGCGTCCCGACCTTTTGCCGCGCGCCCTGCGCTCCGTCGCGGCGCAGACCATGCCGCCGCTCGAAGTGCTCGCGGTATGCGACGGCGGTCCGCCGCCCGACGCCGGCTCCTGGCCCTTCCTCCTGCGGACGGTCGGCATCGCGCCGCGCCAGGGACCGTCCGCGGTGCGCAACGCGGCGGTGACCCTCAGCCGCGGCGAGCATGTGGCCTTTCTCGACGACGATGACGAGTGGCTCCCCGACCACCTCGCCGCGCTGGCCCCTGCGGCCGAGCGCCACCTCGCGTTCTCGGACGCCATCGTGACGCACGAGGGCGAGGGATGGTCGCGCAGGTTCGCCTTCCGCTTCTCACCGCAGCTCCTGCGGCGAACCAACCCGATCATCCTCTCCGGCGTCGCAATGCCAAAGCGCGTCTTCTTTCAGGTCGGCGGCTTCGACCAAGCGCTCCGCCGCTACGAAGCCTGGGACCTCTTCCTCCGCGTCCAGGCGGCGGGAGCCGGGATCGTGCGCGTGCCCGGCACAACCCTGCACTACCATTTCTCTGACCGCTCGGCGACGGCGGACGACCAGGCGATGGCGGACGCCTTTGCCGTCTTCCGCCATCGGCACGGTCTTCTCGACCTGCCGCGGGCGAGCTTCGCCTCGATGCTTACGGATCCGCGATTCGCAGCGGACCGGGACGACTAGCTGCAGGGGTCGACCTCAATGTCATGGTAGGACGGGAGTTCCGGATCGGAGATCTGCTCTGCCGCGGCATGCGCCTCTGCGAGCCCTGCATGGTGGTCGAGCGCTACGCGTCGCGCCCCGTGCTGCGGGCGCTCGTGCACCGCGGCGGCCTGCGCGCGGACATCTTGCAAGTGGGCGTCATCGCGGTCGGGGGCCGCATCGGGGCCATCGATACGGCGGGGGAAGACTAGGGCCGCAGCTTGCGCAGCAGCACCTGCTCCACGGGGCCGGCATTGCGGACGTCCTTGGCCGCGATGCCGGCCTTTTGCGCCTGTGCGATGCCGAGCGGCATGTAGCCGAGCTCCTCGACCGCATGGGCGTCGGTGTCGATCTGGAAGCTGAGGCCGGAAAGGTCGATCCCCGCAAGCCAGCGGTAGTCGAGGTCGAGGCGGCGCGGCGATGCGTTCAGCTCGAGCGCCGTGCCGCTCTCGCGCGCAGCCGCGAAGACGCGCGCCCAGTCCGCAGCGATCGGGGGGCGCAGACCGAGCTTGCGCGCGCCGGGGTGCCCGATCGCAGAGACGAGCGGGTGCCTGATTGCGCGCAAAAGGCGCGCCGTCGCCTCTTCCGCTCCCTGGTCGAAGTGGCCGTGCACGGACGCGATCACGACGTCGAGCTCCCCGAGGAGGCCGTCCGGCAGATCGAGGCTGCCGTCCGGGTGAATGTCCACCTCGCACCCCTGCAGGAGGCGAAAACCGTCCGGCAGCTCCGCCTGGATCTCGCGGATCTCTTCTCGCTGCTGGCGATAGCGCTCGGGCGTCAGCCCGTTCGCGATCTGCAGTCCCTGGGAGTGGTCCGTGATCGCGAGGTATCGGTAGCCCCGCGCGACGGCCGCGGCGGCCATCGTGCGGATGCTCTCGGCGCCGTCCGACCAGGTCGAGTGGGTGTGCAGGTCTCCCGCGACCCGGCGCGGCGCTGCGAGGCGCTGCGCTGGCGAGAGCACGCGCAAGGGCGCCGGCACGGGCTCCATGCCCGCGCGGCGGAAGAGATCCTCCTCCGTCGCGCACGCGACGAGCGCCTCGCCCTGGAAGAGGCCCTGCGCCTCAAGGCGCAGCCCGCGCCTTCCCAGCGCCTCCCGCGCCTCCGCGAGGAACGCCGCGGGTCCCGTCGCGGCGAGCACCGCGGGTCCAAGGGCGCCTTCGGGCACGAAGACCAGGCTCTCGGGCGCGATCGGGTAGCCGCCCCGCAGCGCATACGGCTGCATCTCCCGCCAGGCCGCGCGACTGTGCGCGTCATCCGGCGCGATCCAGACCGGGGAGGGCACCGTCGGCTCCAGCAGGCGCAGCGCTCCCGCCGGCTCCAGGCCGGGCACCGTCCGCTGCAGATCCGCCGTGGCCGCGAGGAGATCCGGCAGCGGAATGCCCCGGCCGCGCTCTTTGAAGGCGCGCTCGAGGTGTGACCTCTGGGACTGCGCGATGCCGGCGAGCACTCCGTCGCCCTGAATGCGCCGCTCAAGCTCCGCTAAAGTGCCGATCCCAGCTTGCCAGAGCTTCCTCGCCGTCGTCGGGCCGACCCCAGGCAGCGCGAGGAGCGCCCCGAGCTCCGGGGGCTGCTCACGGCGCAGGCGCAGTAGCGACGGCGGGAGTTCGCCTTGCAGCATGCCGCGGATCTTCCCTGCGATCTTCGGACCGATGCCTGGCGCCTGCTCGAGTCCCTGCGGGTCCGACAGGTCTACAAAGCCTGCTGCAATGCGCTTCGCCGCCTCGCGGTAGGCGCGCGCCTTCCACTGGCCCTCCTGCGCGAAGGCGACGCGGTCCGCGAGTTCCTCAAGCCACGCGGCGATCTCCCGCGCACCGGGCAATGGCACCACCCCCCAGGAAGCGTCGCCAAGCCGCCTCGGAGGCATGCGCCGCGAGGCGTCAGCGCTGGCCGTTCAGTCGCGCGTAGATCCTGCGGTTCTGCCGGTAGATGTCCCGGTAGGCGGCAAAGGTCCGCGCGTAGACAGCCTGCGTCTCCTCTCGCGGGTGGTACGCCTTGCGCACCTTGACGCCGGCCGCGAGTTCGTCGAAGCGCGCGAGGCCGAGCGCGACCGAGGCGATCGCCGCAGCGCCGCGCACGTTGGCCTCCAGCGGTGCCTCCACCTGGGCGACCGTGCGGCCGAGCACGTCCGCCTGGATCTGGCACCAGGTGTCCGACCGCGCCCCGCCGCCGATGCAGCGGATCGGGTCGAGCCTGCGGCCCGTGAAGCCGTCCATGGCCTGCAGGAGCCAGCGGCTGTTCAGGGCGACACCCTCCAGCACGGCGCGCACGAGGTGCGTGCGGTCCGTGTCGAGCGACACGTTGTGGAAGCCGCCGCGTACGAGGTGGTCCTCGATCGGCGTGCGCTCGCCGTAGAGCCAGGGCGTGAACACGACCCCGCCCGCTCCCGGCGGCGCCTGCTCCGCCGCCTCGTCGAAGCGCCGGTAGGCGTCCTCCCTGCCCTCGCCCGCGCCGAGAGGGTCCGCGTGGAAGAAGACCTTGTCGCGCAGGAACTGCAGGCAGGCGCCTGCCGTCTCCTGCTCGTTCGCGACGAAGTAGCGCCCCGGGATCGCGGACGGCAAGGTCGCCATGTTGTGGGCGATGTCCGTCTTGCGCAAAGGAACGTGGCAGGTGAGCCAGGATGACGTGCCAATGTAGAGGTGGGCCTCGTAATCTCCCGTGGCGCCCGAGCCGACCGCGGCCGACTGGATGTCCGGAGAGCCGCCCGCGACGGGAATGCCGGGCGGCAGGGAAAGGTCCCTGGCCGCCGCTTCCCGCAGTTCTCCCACGATCTCGGTCGAGCGCAGGATCTCCGGCAACTGGCGCCGCTCGATGCCGGCCGCCCGCAGGAGTCCCTCGTCGTAGCGCACCTTCTCGATGTCGCGGTTGTCGGTGACCCAGTGCAGGGCGATCGAATCGATCGTCGCCGCAAGGCGGCCCGTGAGGCGCGCGTTCAGGTAGTCCTTCGGCTCGAGAAAGCAGGCCGCGCGCCGGTAGAGATCAGGGCGCTCCGCCTTGAGGTAGAGGATGTGGGCGATCGAGTCCTTGCCGGACGCCGCGGGGATGCCGCCCGTCTTGCGCAGCCAGCGCACGAGCTTGCCCGCGCCGTAGCCGGCGACGGAGGGCCAGCCGCCCGTCACCGCCTTCACGTGGCGCGCGCCGCGGGAGTCCATCCAGATGATGGCCGCAGAGAGGGCTGCCCCCCGCTCGTCCACAGGGACGGTGCCCGACCACTGGGCGGTGCACCCGATCCCCCGCACATCGGCGGGGTCTGCGGCACCCCCTTGCCAGAGCCGCCCGGTGGCCGCGCGGATCGCCGCCCACCAGTCGTCGGGATTCTGCTCCGCTCCCCCGTCCGGCAGCAGCGCGAGCGGGTACTCCTCCGTCTCACGCGCCAGCACCTGTCCGTCTTCCGCCCCAACGAGGGCAACCTTCACCGCCGACGTTCCGAGGTCGATCGCGAGGATGCAGGGTTTTCCCATGAGCCCCCCTAGACCTCGTAGAGCACGTCGATGTAGGCCTCGAGCAGCCCACGCACGAGCTCTGCCGGTGCCATCGCCGCCATGCCGTAGAGGGGCGCCATGCCGCTGCGCTCCGCGGGGTTCGCGCGCACCTGCGCCGTCGCGGCGCGCAGGTCCTCGAGGAAGCGCTCGACGACGCCGTCCTGCGCGTGGCGGCGCGTGAGGGCGATGTGGAAGGCCGCCGGTCGGTGCAGGCCGTTGAGGCTCCAGCCGCTCCGCGCCATGAGCTCCATCACCTGGTAGACGTCGAGCGTGTCGGATCCGATCGCGATGACGAAGAGGGGGTCGCCGAGGATGCGCAGGCCCTCGATCTCCCGGACGCCCGCCTTCAGCCGGTCGGCGGCGGAGAGGATGCCCTGCGCGGCCTCGAGGTAGCCGTCCTCGCCCGTCGCGACGAGCGCCGCCCAGGCCGCCGCGATCAGGCCGCCCGGCCGGCTGCCGAGCAGCGTCGACGATGCGTAGAGGCCCCCTGGCCAGTCCGCCGCGGTGTAGCACTGGTGGTGGAAGAGGTCCGCGTTCCGGTAGAGCACGACCGAGGTTCCCTTCGCCGCGTAGCCGTACTTGTGCGTGTCGACGGACATCGAGGTGACGCCGGGGAGCCGGAAGTCGAACGCCGGCACCGGGTAGCCGAGGCGCTCCGCCCAGGGGAGGAGAAAGCCGCCGAGACACCCGTCCACGTGACAGCCGATGCCCAGCTCGCGAGCGATCTCCGAGATCTCCGCGACGGGATCGATCGCGCCGTGCGGGAAGGAGGGCGCCGATGCCACGAGGCAGACCGTGCGCTCCGTCACCGCCGCCCGCATCGCCTGCGGGTCCACGCGGAAGTCGTCTTTGACGGGAACGCGCACGAGATCTAGTCCGAAGTAGTGTCCGGCTTTCTCGAAGGCGGCGTGCACCGTGACGGGGACGACGATCTCGGGCCGCTCGATGCCCTTCTCCTCGCGCCCCCAGTCGCGGTAGGCGAGCATCGCGAGGAGGATGCTCTCCGTGCCGCCGGTCGAGACGGCGCCCGTAACCCGGTCGCCGCGCCGGTGCTGCGCCACCCCTTCGCCATGCAGCATGCGGGCGGTCATCGCCACGACCTCCGCCTCGAACTTCGCGGCGCTCGGCCATATGTCGGGATGCAGGGGGTTGCTCTGGGACTGGGTCTTGTAGGCGGCGGCGAGGAATTCGGCGTGCTCCTGGCCGCCGTGGTAGACGGCTCCCGAGGCGTAGCCCCGCTGCCAGCGTCCGGCCTCGCGGCCCTGCAGATCCTCGAGGATCGCCAGCACCTCAGCGCGGCTGCGTCCCTTCGCCGGGATCCGATCCATGGTCTCGAGTTCTCCGCGGTACGGCTTCAGCTGCTTTGCCAGCATGCTGAGGATGTCGGGTGTGCTCAAGGGGCGATGCCTCCTCGGGGACTAGTCCTGCAGCGAAGCGGACGCCTGCGCGGCGTTCCGGTCGGATTGGGGGAGCAGCCAAGCCGCGCCCACGCCGAGTACGGCAATGAGGGCGATGAAGCCGAGCGCCCAATGCGGCTGCCCGACGAGCGGCGTGACCGCCACGACGAGGACGAAGCCGCCGAGGTTGCCGGCGAGCATCAGGAAGCCGACGGCCCGCCCCTGCTCCCCGGCGCCGACCTGCACCTCCGCCCAGTCCAGGACGACGGGCAGGCTCGCGAGCAGCAGGATGCCCTCGACGCCGAGCCAGACGGCAAGCCATACGGCCGACTGCTGCCAGTCGATCGCGAGCGCGGTGAGGAATGTCCAGCCGACGGCCGCGAGCAGCGTCCAGCGGCGCCAGTCGCGGGCGGCGACGATCGGCGGGAGGACTCCCGCGCCGACGATGCCCGTGAGCGTCATCAGCGCGAGGAGATCCCCGGTGAGGCCGCCGCCGACGCCGAGCGGCTGCAGGACGGGCTGCAGCCAAGTCGCCAGCGCGTTGTAGATGCCCATGCCGACGAAGAGCAGCGCGCCGAGCTTCCAGAGCAGGGGCTCCTTCGGCAGCCAGTTTCCCTGGGCGGCGGCCGGCGGGTCTTCGTAGGCAGGTGCCGTCTGGAGCATCACGGCGAGGAATGCGGCTCCGACCGCTGCGATGGTGGCCTGGACTCCCATCACGCGCAGGAGCCCGCCGCCCGCGTAGAGCGCCGGACCGCCGGCCATCGCGATCATGATGCCGATGAACAGCGAGACGCTGCCGAGCCCGATCGCGACCGCGCGCTGCTCGTGCGGGAAGTAGCGCGCCGCGAGCTTCGTGATGCCGTTCAGCACGAGCGGCTGCCCGATGGAGATGACGACCTGGGCGAAGATCTGCCAAGCGAAGGAATCCGGCATGATCAGGCGCAGCAGGGCGCCGGCGCCGGTCAGAATGGCCCCGGTACGCAGTGCGGCGCTGAAGTTGCGGTCGAGCCAGCGACCCGTCGGCAGGGCGAGTACCACATAGATGAGCGGGAAGATTGCGGCGAGGTTGCCGACGGCGGCGACCGACGCATGCAGTGCGCGGGCCGCCTCGGTGGTGATCGGGGCGAAGGTGATCCACAGCATCTGCGTGCTGGCGGCGACGAGGCCGTAGGCGACGAGGATGGGCCAGCGCCTTTGCAAACTTCGCACTTCCTTTCCGGAGACGCTCTAGGCCGGCGCGCCCGCTACCCGCTCGGCGCGCAGCCGCCGGTACTCCTCGTAGAGGGGCGGCATCAACGGCAGGAGCCGCAGTGCCTTCGCGATCGACCCGCGTGCCGTGATCTCGCCGCGCGCGAGGGCCTGCGTCACGTCGAGTTCCCCGCTCCAGAAGCGGTGCCCGAGGTCCGCGCTGCACGAGAATGTGACGTCCGGCTGCGGTTCGGTCTCATCCAGGCGCATGATCATGGCCGGGCCGCCTTCCTCCGGCGTCCGGCCATCCATGAGCAGCGTCAGGTCAGGGCTTGAATAGACGAACGCCACCACCATGCCGGCTTCGAAGAGCGCCTTCGCGGCTTCGCTCGTGGCGGCGCGGCGCCCAAGCTCCGCGAAGATCTCCCGGATCTCGGCCTTGTCCGTAAAAGCGGCCATGCGGTCCCCTCCAGTAGCGCTGGGGCTTACGCGGCAAGCAATGCGGCGCCCAGACCCCCACCGCGCCTCCCAGGATTTCGGCGACAGGGGCCCAAAATCCCGCTTCAGCACGTCCTTCAATCCGGAGTCAGCGGCGACGGCAGCGGGGTCGCAAAGGCGGGAACAAATTGCGATATCCCGTCCGGCCGTTTGGCGCTATCATGCTTGCATGCAGTCCTGGTTGTCCCGCTATCCAAAAGCCCTCATTACGCTCGTAGCCAGTAACATCCTCATGATGGCGGGACTCTCGCTGGTCTGGCCGCTCGTCACACTCTACGTGCACGCGAGGCTGGGCTACCCGATGACCGATGCCGGCCTCGTAATGCTGGTGCAGGCAGCTGCAAACCTCGTCGGCAGCCTGATCGGCGGCCATCTCTACGACGCATGGGGCGGTCGCCGCACGATCGTCACGGGGGCCCTGCTGACAGCGGTCTCTGCGGGAGGCATGGCCGCCTCGCACAGCCTCCTCGCCTACTCCGTCGCCATGTTCGGCTTCGGCCTCGGATTCGGGGTCGCGAGCCCCTGCATTTACGCCTTCGCCGCCACGGTCTGGCCGGAGGGAGAGCGCGCAGCCTTCAACGCTGTGTACGTCGCGTCCAACCTGGGCGTCGCCATCGGTTCCTTCGCCGGCGGCGAGCTCGCGCAAATCAGCTTTCGCCTGGCCTTTGCGGTCACCGGCGTCGTCTTCGTGATCTATCTCTTCTGGGTGCTGCTCGCGTTCCGGGGGCCCGCCTGGCACCAGGCACCACGCCGGGTCCGCCACCAGAGCGAAGCCGAGACAGCGCCGCGCGGCCGCAGCCTGGGTCCGCTCGCGGCGCCGCTTCTCCTGACGCTCGGAATGTTTCTCGCCTGGTCGCCCTACGTGCAGTGGCAGGTGACCATTCCGACGCACATGGAGGCGCTCGGCTTCACGCTCTCCAGCTACAGCATCCTCTGGACGGTGAATGGCGGGCTGATCGTGCTCGGTCAGCCGCTGGTCACCTGGTTCACCGCGCGCGTCCCGCGCCCGAAGCCGCAAATCCTGGTCGGCACCGGCCTCTTCATCGTCTCGTTTCTCGTCCTCGCCGGCACGTCGATCTACGCGGGCTTCCTCTTGGCGATGGTCCTCACGACGTTCGGGGAGATGCTGGCCTGGCCGGCCGTGCCTGCTGCGGCGGACGAGCTCGCGCCCCAAGGCAGGCGCGGACTCTACCAGGGTCTCGTCGGCGGCGCCGGCGCCGCGGGGCGGGGGCTCGGCCCACTGCTGGGCGGCTTCCTCTACGAACGGCTGGCTTCGGCACAGCTCTTCGCGGTGATGACGTCGGTGTTCATCGTGGCGTTCTTCGTCTTCGCGATGTACGACCGCACGCTCCCTCGCCAGCGCGATGCGGCGGCCATGCCGCCCGGACTTTGAGCGGCCGGCAAGTCGGTCAGGTCTGGTCGCTCGGCGCGCAGCCACCCTGGCGGATAAAGGCCGTCATCTCGGGGAGGGCGGCGAGCGGCGCTCCGAGATGCCCGACGCCCGACATGACCGTGAGCGTCGCGCGCGGCAGGCGCTGCGCGAGGTAGCGTCCCTGGGCGAGCGGCACGACGGGATCCTGGTCCCCGTACCAGAGTCCGACCGGCACCCGGATGGATGCGATCTCAAAGCCCCAGGGGCGCGTGAACGCCCGGTAGTCGCTGACCATCCCGTCCGCGACACGCGTGCCTTCGGTCACCGACCGCACCCACAGCGCGACGCGCTCCGGGGTGAAGAGGCGCCGGTCCTCCGCCGGCGACTGGGCGATGCCCATCTGGGCGATCAGTTCGGCATTCTCCCGCACGGCGGCCGCCTGCGCCGCGACCTCCGCATCCGTCGGCGGTGCTTGCCCCACCTCCAGCAGGCCCTTTGCGTGCATCTCGTAGAGCGGCCCCACTCCGCAGACAATGGCCGCGCAGCGCACGCGCCCCGGCAGGGCGGCGGCGCAGGCGAGCGCGTGGGGTCCGCCGCCGGAGATGCCGGCGACCGCGAAGCTGCCCAGGCCAAGGGCATCCGCGAGCCGCGCGACATCGCCCGCGACCTGCAGCAGAGTGCGGTCGGGCAAGGGGTCAGACCGGCCGTACCCCGGCCGGTCGACGGCGATCACGCGCAAGGGGCTCGGCTGCGTGTGCGCTCCATCCAGGCGCGATCCCGGCGTCGGATGAAAGAAAACGACCGGCAGCCCCCCGGGATCCCCGTATTCGGCGAACCCCAGCCTGCGCCCGCCCAGGATCAGCGCCCCGTCTTCCCCGGCCACCGAGAACACTTCCTTCACCGCTCCGGAATGAGCCGCCGCAGGATGCGGTCGAGCGGACTGAGCAGCCGCACGAGCGGCTTGTCACGCGGAAAGCGGGGCTCGACGAGCACGAGCCGGATGCCCACATACATCGCCCCCAGCCCGTCCGTGAAGAACTGATCCCCGACCGCGGCCACCGCTTCCTTCGGCAGATCGAGGTCGCGCAAGGCACGCCGATATGCTCCCGGCAACGGCTTATGGGCGCGCGCGATGCAGGGCAAGCCGAGCCTTTGCGCAAGGCGCTCCGCCCGGTCCCCTCGCCCGTTCGTAAGTATGTAGCCGCGCATCCCCGCTTCCTCCATGCGCACGCAGAACGCCGCGGCTTCCTCCGTCGGCGAGTCGCCGCGAGGATCGCACAAGGTGTTGTCGAGGTCGAGCAGCAGGGCCTGCACGCCCTCCGCCCGCAGCTCCTCCAGCCAGAGCAGCGAAAGGCTCGGAACGCGCACGCAGGGCCGCGACGTCAATGCACAGCGCTTCGGGTCCAAAGGGCCGCGGCCATCGCTACACCTCCTGCCGCCGCCTGCGGGCGCCGTGCGTCTGTCCAGTTCCCGGGGGCGGCGGGCACGCCGATGCCTTCCTCTTCTCTGCCGCGAGGGCAGTCCCTTCGCCCAAGCGGGCTCTCAAACGGTCTGTCGCTGTAAGGCTCATCCTTCCCGCGCAGCAACAAACACTCCCGCATGTCCTCTGCCCGCCGAGGGCTCGGCGGAGCATCTCCGAAATAGCCTGTGAACCGGGGGGCTCTCGCGTCAGGCGCCGGGGGGCTCACCTTCATTCGGACGCGGGATGCAGAGCAGGATCGCGCCTGGGTGCCGCGCTGGGTCATCGCCGGGCATCTTGCGAAATCCCGCCTTGCGCAGCGCCCGCACCGACCGCTGGTTCTCGGGATCCGGGTCCGCGCAGCAGCCGAGGACGCCCCGTTCCCGCCGGAAGACGTCCTGCACGAATGCCGAGATCGCCCGCGGCCCGAGTCCCTGCCCGATGAACTCCGGCGCGAGGAAGTAGTCGATGCCGGCGAAATCGGGGGCGATCGCCGCGGCGGGATGGCCTGGCACCTCCCGCAGGAGGTGGTCCTGGAAGAATCCCGCATCCACGCCGCCAGAGGTCATGAGCCAGGAGCGCACGCGTTCGTCGCCCCGGATCCTCGGCAAATACTTGGCCAGGATCGCCTCTTCGGTCGGCGCGGACCCGCTCGCGTACCACTGCAGAGACGGCCCCTCGGACAGCCACCTGCGCAGGCAGGGAAGATCCTCCGTCCGCAGCGGCCGGAAGGAGATCCCGCCCAAACGGGACCCGCTCTCCGCCATGCCACACCTCTCCTCAGGTCTTCGCCACCGCCTTGACGCAAAGGAGGCGTCGGCCGCGGCAACGAAGTGGTTCCGTGCGCCTCTGGGCGCAAAGGACGTTGGCGATGCGCGATCCCTACCGAATACTCGGCGTTCGCCGCGCGGCGACGCCGGAGCAGATACGCAGCGCTTACCGGCGCCAGGTCAAGGCGTTGCACCCGGATACGGTCCCTCCAGAGCGCCGGGCGGCGGCCACCAGCCGCTTTCAGGAACTGCAGGACGCATATGCGGTTCTCTCGGAGCCTCGCCTGCGCATGGCGTTCGACATGTCGCATCCTGCTCCCTGGCGTCCCTTCCGGCGCCGTCGGCCGACGGAGGAAGGGGCCGTCGAGGAGTTCTTCCTGAACCTTTTGCGCAGCATGATGCGCTGAGCTGCACACGCCCTCGGGACGCGGCCCGCAGCGCCCGGCCCGGGCGAGCGCTGATCGAACGCGCCGCCCGCAGCGAAATCGCGGCTGGAGGCGACGCGGGGCGCCCGCACAGCCGTCTTCTCTGGCTCTACGCGCTTCTGGCCGTCGCCGTCTTCTCGCTCGCGCTCTTCGGCCTTGCGGCACGCAACCTCCAGCTCGGCGTGCAGCAGGCGCTTAGCGCGCAGGCGCAAGAGCGCCGGCACGTACACAGCGCGAGCGGATCGCAGCTCAAGGGCTTGCGGCAGGTGGGGCTCGGCACGTCTTCCGTCACCCTCACGTGGACGCCCGTCCCGGGCGGGTCTCCCTACACGGTCTACCGCGACGGCCGCAAGATCGGGAGCGTGCGCGGCGCGAGCTTCACCGACACCGGCCTGCGCGGTCCCGCGTCCCACCGCTACACAGTGCGGGACCGCTACGGGCAGGAGAGCAGCGTGACGGCGCGGGTCGGGCTGCGCTGGCCCCGGCTGCGCGCGCAGGACGCGCGGTCCATCGCCCTCATCACCACCTACCCGAGCCTCGAGGACGTGCTCCTCGGCCGCGTCGAAGGCGGCACCGGGTTCGTCGTCAGCCCCGCTTGCGATATCCTCACGGCGTACCACGTGGTGCGCAGCGCGCACCTGTTCATCGATGTCGCGCTGCCGGGAGATGCGCTGGTGCATGCCCGCGTCCTCGCATCCGATCCGGGCAAGGACCTGGCGCTGCTGGCCGTGCCGGCGGGCACAGGATGCGGCCCGCCCCTCGCCTTCGCCGCGCAGCCGCCGGCCGACGGCACGTCCATCGGCCTCCTGGGCCACCGGGGACTCCGGGAACTCGCCTTGGCCTCGGGCGCGGTGCTCGGGCAGAGCGAGCCCGTCGACGTCACGAGCCTCGGGATCCTGCACGAGTTCCCGTTCCGGGCGAGCGTCGATCCCGGGGACAGCGGCGCCCCCCTCCTCAACCGCCTGGGGCAGGTGGTGGGGGTGGTCGACGCGCGCAGCAGCGGCACCATCGGCTACGCCGTGCCTGGGACGGCAGCGGCGGCATTCGTGCGGCGCGTCGCCGGGGCGCCTTAAAGCTCTCGCCGGCGCATGCTCCAGATGGCGAGACCGAGGACGATCAGGAGCCAGATCGCCGTCCAGATGTAGAACGCGGTGGTCTGCGGTCCGAGCGCCGCGAAGGGGTTCGCTCCGATCCGCCCGATGCTGCGCAGCAGCACGACCACCGACGGAGGTTCGAGATAGTACTCCGCGGCCTGCCAGAGCCCGTTGGTCGGCAGCAGGATCTGCGCCGTCCCGCCGATCTGCAGCAGGGTCGCGTTGTGCAGCGCCTGGCCGAGCCCGCCCGCGATGCCCGCCATCCAGGCGACGAAGAAGGCGACCATGCCGACGATCGCGGAGGTGATGGTGGAGAGGCGCGTGCTCAGGGCGAGCGCCAGCGTCATCAGGAGCAGGGCCTCCCACGTCATGGCAAGCAGAGCGTAGACGGGGTGCGGCGGCACGAACCCCACGGCCCAGAAGGCCGTGAGGAACTCGAGGCCTCCCGTCAGGAGGGAGAAGACTCCGATCAGCGCTGCGAGCCCGAGCCACTTGCCGAGGATGTAGCGCATGCGCGTAAGCGGGCGCGCGAGCAGCGAGAGGGCCACACCCGATTCGATCTCCGGCGCCACAGCGGCGGCGGAGAGGAACGTGGCCGCGAGCGCCAGGATGCCCGAGAAGATCAGCATGACAAAGATGAGCTGTTCGGAAGCGAACAGCATCGCCTCACCGCCCGGACCGTACGCGTGGGCAAGCGCGCGAAACGCCCAGCTGCTCAAGGCGACGACCACAAGCGTCGTCAGCAGCAGCACAAGCGTCGTGCGCCGGCGCAGCAGCTCCTGCAGCGTGAGCCTCGCGACCGCCCGCATCAGTTGGCCTCCAGGAGGCCGAGAAAGCGTTCCTCGAGCGTCGCGCGCCGGAGCTCCACGCCGTAGACGCGCGCGCCTGCGGCGCAGAGCGCCGCGACGAGGTCCGGCACCTGCGCGCGGCGGATCCCCTCGACCTCGAGCGCGCTGCCGCGCAGCGTCACGGCGCCGAAGGAGGCGAGATCCCGGAGCATCGCGTCTGTGACTCCCGCCGCCTCGATCCGCGCGCCGGTCTGGGCCAGGAGCTCTTCGAGCCTGCCCTCCGCGATGACCCGGCCCTGGTCCAGGACGGCCACGCGCTCGCAGACGAGTTCCACTTCGCTCAAGAGGTGCGAATTGAGGAAGACTGTCGTTCCCCTCGCCTTGAGCTTTCGAATGATCTCCCGCACGTCGTGTCGCCCGACGGGGTCGAGCGCGGACGTCGGCTCGTCGAGGATGATGAGTTCTGGCTCCCCGACCAGTGCGACGGCGAGTCCGAGGCGCTGCTGCATGCCCTTCGAGAAGGTGCCGACGCGATCGCGCCTGCGCTGCCCGAGGCCCACGAGTTCGAGGGCCCCCTCCGCCTCGCGGCGGCAGTCGGCGGCCGGGAGGTGCAGGAGCGCGCCGTGCGCCGCCAGCAGCTCCTCGGCGCTCAGCCAGTCCTGGTAGCGAAAGAGTTCCGGCAGGTAGCCCACGCGCCTGCGCACCTCCACGTCCCCCAGGGGCTCGCCGAGCAGGAGCCCCTCCCCGGCCGTCGGCCGCGTGAGGCCGAGCAGGAGTTTCACCGCCGTCGTCTTGCCTGCCCCGTTCGGCCCGAGAAAGCCGAACACTTCGCCGCGCGGCACCGTCATGGTGAGGTCCGAGAGTGCGGCCTTGCCGCCGTACCGCTTGGAGAGCCCTTCCGTGCGGATCGCCGGGTCCTCCGCGGCGGCAAGGTTCATCTCCACAGGCATGATGTGCCTCCTCGTGCGATAGCCCGGTCCACGGACCGGGCTATCGGGTCGCATCCCAGTTCGCCGCCCCCTGCGGGTCCCCTGCTATCTGGGGGCAGCAGCCAGCTGCATCGACAGTCCGTTGCCGCTCTCCGCCGGCACGGGCCGCGACGCGTCAAGCCGTGCGCCAGTCCAGCTGTACGTCACGTCGACGCTGGGGAGAGACGGCGCGTACATGGGATCCTTGGGCAGATAGCGGGCGAAGCGCAGCGTTACGCTGTTGGGTCCCCACGACGCGATGCTGATCTCAACCGACTCCTCGCCGAGGTTCGGGATCATCGCCAACCGGTCGCTGCCAAGAAGGTCGCGCCGTCCCAGAACAGCACGTACTGGCCGTACCCGTCCGCCGTCGGCGTGCGCACCGCGGGGACCGCGGTCAGCATGCCGCCGTGTCCGTCGGAGACCGCAACGATCTTTCCGACAACAGCGAGGTGCATGCCGGTGCCGTTCTCCGTCGCCTGCGCGAGCACCGCATCGACCATCGACCGTGTGAGCGTGCCGCCGTAGCTTGCGGGCAGGGTCATGGCAAGACCGTTGCCGGCAGCCGCGGAGACGGGCTTCGACGCGGTGAGGCGCGAGCCGTTCCACCGATAGGTCACGTATTCGATCGGCAGGGACGGGGCTGCCATCGGGTCGGTCGGGCGGTATTGCGCAAACGCGACCGTGACAAATCCGGTTCCTGACCTGACGATCCCCGCCGAAACAGCCTCCGCACCAAGGTACGGAAGCTTCGCCAGGCGGTCGCTGCCGAGGAAGGTCGCGTCGTGCCAGAAGAGGATGTACTGCCCGAGACCGTCGGCAGTCGGAAAGCGGACGGCCGGCACCGCCGTGATGGTGCCGCCGCGGCCGTCCGCTACCGTGACGATCTTGCCGTCCAGGGCGAGGTGTTCGCCGCTCACGCCGGTTTCCGCGGCTGCGCCGAGCACTGCCAGTACCGCGGAGCGCGTCAGGCCGGAATACCGGCCTCCCGCCGCGCAAGCCGCGGCGGGAGCGATGACCACGAGCGCGGCCGTGATGCCTGCGAGCCACTTCGAGCGCGTACTTCTCAGGTTTTTGCCCCCGCTTCAGTGCAGACCTTGAGCCACCTCAAGCGCCTTTGCCTCGGATACGCTGCCGGCGACAGCGTAGACCATGCCGTCCTTCTGCCAGACGATCGCGCTGCCCAGGCCCGACGCGTCCGAGATGGCAAGCCCCTGTACGCCTTGGACCGAGACGTTCTGTGAAACCATCCGGCTCGCCGGGATGGGGATCGGCAGGGTGCGCGTCGGATCTCCGATCGACTTGATCTCCGCCGCGAGCTGCGGCGAGATGCCGGGTATGGCGAGGAAGTACTGCTCCATCCCCTGCACTGTCGCGCCCGTCGAATAGACCTTCGGCGCCGGCGCCTGCGCGATCACGAGCTGCGGCATGCTGGGTGACTGGCCCGACACACTCGAGGGAGAGCCTCCGTTGGGCGTCGCGGAGGACTGCTGCCAGAGGTTCGTGAGCGAGCCGCCATAGATCGCCACGACTGCGGGCCCCGTTGTGACGGAGATGGTGCTGCCCGCGAGATCGGCGGGCAGGGGCGGCAGCTGCAGGTGCTGCGCCGCCGCGTAGGCCGCGATCTTCGACGCGCTGAGCGTCAGGGATTCCGTGTGGCTCGGCAGCACGCCGTACACCGGTGCGCCGAACCCCGCCGGCATGCCCGCACCCGCTGTGAGCACCGGGAAGCCTGCCTCCGCGGCGGCCGCGGCGCGGTCCGCGACCGGGTCGAGGCGCATGCTCCGCGTGCCGTGCATGGTGCCGAGCTCCCGCAGGTCCGGCAGCCCGGCGACGTTGGACGGAGAGACGGGGATGGCCTGGAAGGACTGCGGCTGGAAGATCAGGAGCAGCCCCTTCGCGTAGCTGCCGATCGGCGTGAATCCGATCGCGAGCACGACCGCGGCCGCCGCCGACCAGCCGGCGATCTTGCCGTAGGGCAGCCGGCGCAGGGGAGCCGCCTCCGGCCGCGCCCGCCGCCCCTGTGCCAGCTGCGTGTGCAGGCGCTCGCGCGCCGCGGCGGCATCGGAACGCGTCGGTTCGCCAGTTCCGAAGCGCTGCGCGAGCAGTTCCGCGTCGGCGCGCATCGCTGCGATGCGTCCGCCGCATGCGGGGCAGTCCTGCGCGTGGCGGCGGACCGATGCCGCAACCGACTGCGGCTCGTCGAGCAGTCGCCGGAGGTCACCGTCCTTGGGATGACGCATGTGCAAGCTCCTTTCGCAAAGCCATTTCCGCCCGACGCAGGCGCGTGCCCACCTGGTCCAGCGGAACGCCGAGGGTTTCCGAGATCTCCTGGTAGCGAAGTCCCGCGTAGCGGAGCGCCAGTATCTGGGCGCTCTGCGGGCGCAGGCGGGCGAGCGCCGTGCGCAGCTCCTGCGCCGCCTCGCGCGCGAGCAGTTCCCTTGCGGGGTCGGCGGGGGCGGATCCCGCGCCCTGCGCGTGCTCGCGTTCGCGCCGGTCGCGGCGGCGCTCCGCCCGCAGCGCGTTGAGCGCCACATGGCTTGCGGCCGCGTACAGCCAGGGGCCCGGGCGCTCCGGCAGAGCTCCCTCGAAGCGCCGGTAGAACGCGAGGAAGACCTCCTGGGCCGCGTCCTCCGCCTGCGAGCCTTCGCCCAGCACGCGCTGGGCGATGCGCACGACCTTCGGCCACTCGGCCAGGAAGAGCGCATCGAATGCGTCTTCACGTTCGTCGCGAGAACGCGTGATGGCCACCTCCGCCTCTCGCCTCCTCTCTATCCTGCAAAGCACCGCCGGGCCTGCGCAAGTGACGCATCGCGCGGAAATCCTACGGACGAGTCGCGCAGGGGCCAAGTGCCGGGGTGCAGAAATGGCGTTCAGGAGGTAAGGCAACGTGTCCGATCCAAAACGCTCGTCGACGCGCTTCGTCCATCCAGGCACGGAGCGCGATCCGGCCACGGGGGCCGTCGTGCCTGCCGTCTACCGCGCCGTCAGCTACCATCACAAAGACCCGACGACCCCGCTGCGCTACGACTACGCGCGATCCGGGAATCCGACCCGCGAGGCGCTTGAGCGCGCGATCGCCGCTCTCGAGGGCGGCAGCCGAACGATGGCCTTCGCATCAGGCAACGCGGCGCTCGCGTCGACCTTCCTGCTGTTCGCCGCGGGAGATCACCTGATCGTCACCCGCGACTGCCAGGGCGGCACGCAGCGCATGCTGCGCGCGGTGTTCGCCCGCTTCGGGCTGAGCGTCAGCTACGTCGACACGGATGACCTCGATGCGCTGACGGCGGCGCTGCGGCCGTCGACGCGCGCAGTGCTGGTCGAGAACTTCTCCAATCCCTTCCTGAGGGTGACCGACATCCCCGCTGTGGCGGAGTGGGCGCACGAAAGAGGCCTCCTGCTGCTCGTCGACAACACATTCCTGACGCCCTATCTGCAGGCGCCGATCGTTCTCGGCGCCGACATCGTGCTGCACAGCGCGACGAAGATGATCTCCGGCCATGGTGACGTGACGGCGGGCCTGGCGACCGCGCGCACGGAAGACCTTTCGCGCCAGCTCTACACCGTGCTCAACTCCGCGGGCGCGATCCTCTCCCCCGATCGGAA
>JAKAPV010000231.1 GCA_021806845.1 Bacillota bacterium
GGCTTTGGTGGCACGCTGAGTGCGGCTGTGCAGGTAAGCTCGTTCTTGGTCCTGGTCGGCGTGGGGCAGATGTTCGTTATCACAGCGGGAAACGGGAACATCGATCTTTCGATTCCGAATGTCATGTCACTTGCAGGCTTTGTGGGCGTTGGTGCGATGACGGGTGCACATGGGTCAATCGTCATCGGCGTGCTAGACGCACTGGTGCTCGGGCTCGGCGTGGGTGCCCTTAACGCTGTGGTAATACTGATCTTGAGAGTTCCCCCCATCATAGCTACCTTGTCTGTGGGCCTCTTGCTCCAGAGTGCGGTGCTCGTGCGAGCGACAAGTTTCACCGGCACCGTACCGCAGGCTTTCACCACGGCCGTTGATGCCCGCGTCGTGGGTCTACCGGTCATTGGGCTCGTTGCCGCAGGCGTGGCCGCTGTCGCTGCGGTGATCTTGCACGGGGCGCGGTTCGGCCGCCAGCTGCAAGCGGTGGGTCAGAGCCGAGAGGCCGCTAACTTAGCAGGGGTGTCAGTGGCAGGGACAACCACTGCCTGCTACCTACTCAGCGGAACTCTAGCTGGTGCCTCGGGGATCGCCCTGAGTGGGGTCACAGGTGCATCCATCACACTCGGGGAACCGTACTTACTGAGTTCCATCGCCGTGGTTGTTCTAGGGGGATCTCTCATCATGGGGGGGCGATCGAACGTCATAGGGGTGTGGGCAGCGGCATTGTTCTTGAACTTGATGATCACGCTTTTCTACGTCCTGCATCTTCAAGTCGCGTTCCAGGACATCATTGAGGGCCTGCTGCTCATCGTGGTGTTGTCCGCGGCGGGCTCGGAGCGAAACCAGGGGAAGATCTAAGCCGGTAGAGGACGTTTGGGTAGACGTAGGGGAGCAGGGTTTCCACGAGGCTTGAAGATCTTATCTGCTAGGGTCTGATGAGGAGCTATTCGGTAATGGCGGTGTCAGAACTCTCACATTTTGAAAGCCGCGTTTGGGGTTGCCTGTTGGGGGGTACCGTCGGGGATGCAATAGGCAAGGCCACCCATCGACTATCCCGTGACGAGATACAGTCGCGTTTTGGTTACGTGACAGGTCTGATCGACACGATCGCGCCGCCCTGTAATGTGAACCCGAGTGCTCCGGTCGTCTCCGCGGCGTCGTGGCGATCGATGCCAGAAGAGCCCGTGCCGGTGCCCGGCGGCCAGTACACTGACGTGACCCGTCTGAAGCATCTCCTGTGCGATGCAATGATCTTCTTCGGCGGCCATGTTGGGGCGTACGAAGTCTCGAAGTACTGGCTTGAACACATGAATCCGTTTGACTATTACTATCCGGTGTTTGCGAGCTTCTTCAAGCTATATTTCGACGCTGCTCCGCCGCGTGACAACGGAATCGGGAATATCCCCAGCAACAGCTCTGCGATGGCGATTGCTCCCGTGGGCCTTATTAATCCGGCCCAGCCGCGTAACGCGGCCTTGGAAGCCTTCGACGTGGCGTCCCTTGTCCACACCGGCTATGCGCGCGACGCTGCATGCCTAGTCGCAGCGGGAGTCGCTGCCTGCCTCGCGCCGGATGCCACCACGGAGAGTGTGGTCGAGGCAGCGCGGGAAGCCGTCCATCCGGACCAAGTGCTGTGCGAGGCGATGGATAAGGCTCTTGAGGTAGCAGAGGAGGCAACATCCGAGGAGGATCTCATCGAGAGGCTGTACGGATCCGCCCTCTGGCCTCTGATACGGCGTGAGGCGAATCCTCTGGATCCGGGGTACATGCCGACAGCTGATCCGAGGGAAGCCGTACCTTGCGCCTTCGCGATGTACTCCTTTGCAGGCGGGGATCCGACGAGAGCACTCCTGTGCGCGGCGAACTTTGGACGTGATGCCCTGGCCATAGGCTCCATTGTGGGGAGCCTCGCGGGTGCGCTGAGCGGTGTTGAGGCGATTCCGGATGACTGGCGGCAGCGAGTGGAGGGCGCAAATCCGCGCACAGACCTGAACCTCGTACGGGGACTCATAGCGATTGTCGAGCGCGACATCGCGTTCTCAGCACAGAGGGCGCAATTCCTGCAATCCATGGGGTTGGGGTCCGCGCGTTGATTAGGCGCGCGATGTAAGCTGTTGCTGTCGAACTAGCCTGGACTCCTACGCGGCCCAGCTGAGGTAACGGCACGAACCTCCTGACCGCATTGCCACTGTATAGCTCTTGGCTGGCGCCCGCCGCTGCATTAGCGCTGGTCATGTTATGGCCTATGGGCATATGCGCATTCCGGGTGATCTGCGTGAACCTCGTCCCTCACTTCACGACCATCGCGCGCTCTCGGGCCGAGCACGAAGAGGCGATCAAGACAGTCGTCGTCGAGGTGCTGAAGCTGTGCGGGCGCGCCGGGCGCGCCGGGCTCGCCTCGCTCGGCCAGATCGCGATCGACGGGACGAAGATCGGCTCCGACGCGGCGCTCGACCGCAACCGCGACGCGGCGTGGATCCGGGCCGAGATCGACAAGATCCTCTCCGAGGCGACCGAGACCGACGCCGCCGAAGACGCCGAGGCGAGGCTCTTCGACACGCTCGTCGACGAGCCGTTCCGCCATCGTCAGGACCGCCTCGCCCGCCTGCAGGCGGCACTGGCCGAAGCAGAGGCCGAGAAGACCGAAGCGGGCCGCAGGCTGCGGGGGCGAAAGCCGAAGGACCCCCATGCTGCTCTCGAGCGTGCGAAGGCCGATCTCGCCGCGGCGAAGGTGCAGGCGGACCGTCGTCCCCGCTGCGCAGATCTCGAGGCGAAGGTGCGCGAGGCGACCGAGCGCCTGGAAGAGGCGGAGCGCCTCGCGGTGCAGGCTCCAAGAGAGCAGATCGTCGTGAACCTCACCGACCCCGAGAGCCGGATCATGAAGACCCAGCAGGGATGGGTCCAGGGCTACAACGTCCAGGCCGCGGTCAACGCCGGCCAGGTGGTCATCTCCCACGCGGTGACAAAGGACCACAACGACGTCGGCCAGCTTGTAGCGATGATCGAGGCGACGAGGCGGACCGCGACGAAGGCCGGGATCGAAGAGCCGATCGGCCTCGTGCTCGCCGACGCCGGTTACTGGTCCGAGGACAACGCGACGGCGAAAGGCGCCGACCGCCTCATCGCGACAACCAAGGACTGGAAGCAGCGCAAGGAGGCCCGGGAGACGGGCGAGACCGCCGGCCCGCCGCCAGAGGACGCGACCGCGGTCGAGGCGATGGAGCACCGACTGCGGACCCTAGACGGTGCTGAGAAGTACGGGACCCGCTCGTGCACCGTCGAACCAGTCTTCGGCGACACGAAGGAGAACCGCGGCGTACGCCGGTTCATGCGCCGCGGACTCACGGCCGCCGAGAGCGAGACGGCGCTCATCTTCGCCGTCCACAACCTCTTGAAGGTCTTCCACCACGAGCCGAGCGCCGTCTTCTCCGCCACCTGCCAGGCAAGACGCCGGCTCTCGAGCGCGGACGTCTCCTCCCTCGCGGTCGAGCTCCCCTCCGCGACGCGTGCCCACCCATTTCGACAAGCACGATGTGGTCGATTGAGCAAAGACCGGCTCGGACCCCGCCCCCGAACTGCAGACTCATGCACGATCAGAACGATATCGCTACAGCCTGCTCGGTCCGCGTGAATGCCCCGCAGCCCGTCTGTACGCAGCACGACGACTGGGCCGTCTAGGTGAGTGATCAACTCTTGACGGCCGTGCGGGATTGTCTCATACTGTCGTCAGCGGCGCAACGGGTATTGCGTGCTCCGCAACAAGTGGGGAACTGGTCGGCCGCTGCCGTCGAGAGGAAGCGTGCGAGGCAGCCTGATGTACCTGGCTGGCGTTTCTGGGCGTCGAAGAGCGATTGAACGGATTTGGGGGTGCACAGGGGCATGGGCTCGCAGCGCGGCGCGGACATGATTGCCGACTATCTCCAGCGCGAGGGCGTCCGCCACGTATTCACCCTGTGTGGGCATGGCAACGTGGGCATGCTCGACGCGCTCGTCGACCGTGCCGGAAAGATCTCGACGATCTCAGTCCATCACGAGTCGGTGGCTGGCTTCATGGCCGACGCGTACTTCCGGGTGCTCGGACGACCTGCGGTGACGCTCACCTCGTGCGGCCCGGGGTCGGCAAACCTGCCCATAGCGCTCGCCAACGCGCTCATGGACTCCTCGGCGTTCCTCGCGATCACCGGCAACGTGCCGACGGGCCAGTTCAACCGAGAGCCGTTCCAGGAGAGCGGCTATCACTTCCAGGCCGACTTTCCAAGCGTCGTGCGCCCGTACGTCAAGCGGGCGTTCCAGGCGACGCGGGTCGAGCAGCTCCCGACGATGCTGCACGTCGCATTCTCGACGATGGTCTCGGGCTCGCCAGGGCCAGTGAACCTCGACGTTCCCTTGGATGTCTTTGCCGAGGAGAGCGACGCGGAGCTGCCGGAGCCATCGGACTGGCACGCGGGTATCTCTCGCCATCAAGCCGCTGGGCCGAGTGAGATGGCCAAGCTCGTCGGGATGCTGCGTGCCGCGCGACGACCGCTGATCGTCGCGGGCCGCTGCGCCGGGCTCGGGGAGGCTGGCGACGAGCTCCTCGAGCTCGCCAACCAGCTCGGCATCCCCGTCGCTTGGACGCCGGACGGGAAAGGCTGCATCGATAGCCGGAACCCCTTGGCAATCGGGGCGACAGGTCGCAACGGGGCACTCCCGGCGAACCGCGCGGCGAGTAGCGCTGAC
>JAKAPV010000232.1 GCA_021806845.1 Bacillota bacterium
TACGGTGCGGACATCGGTGCACCGATCTGGGCGAGGCGGTCCGTTCCGTTCCAGGACGTGCGCGTACCGACGCTGCTCATCGCCGGCACCAAGGACCCGATCCTGCCGGCGGCACTCGAGCGTCTTACGTTCACCGGCCTCATGGCACAGAACCCGAACGACCAGTTGGAGTTCTTCCCGACGGGACACGCCCCGAGCACGCAGGCCGCATTCCGCAGCACTACGGACTGGCTCTTCTCGCACGGTCTCAACCTGCAATAGGCGGCGCATCGGGTTTGAGGGAACCCCCCGATGTATACTGGGGGTGGAGGTGTCCACGCCAGAATGCTGACAGGAAGTGTGACCTGGACGGACGGGATGGCCGTCCTTGGGGAGAGCGGCAGCGGCCACGAGGTCGTGATGGACGGCGCGCCTGCCGTCGGCGGCCAGGAAAAGGGGGCGCGGCCCAAGGAGCTCACGCTCCTCAGCCTCGGCGGCTGCACTGCGCTCGACGTCATTTCGATCATGCGCAAGATGCAGGTGCCCTTCCAGAGCTTCCGTGTCGACCTCGAAGCGGATACCGCCGAGGGGCACCCGTCGGTCTTCACCGAGATCCGCCTCGTCTACCGCACAGAGGGCGAGGGGGTCTTGCGCGAGAAGGTGGACCGGGCGATCGAACTCTCGCAGGAGAAGTACTGCGGGGTCACCCACATGCTGAACAAGACGGCGAAGATCGTCGTGATCAGCGAAGTGAACGGCGAGCGCAAAGAGCTCTAGGAGACCACGCGCAGGGGCCGTCCCGCCCGCGGTGGCGGACGGCCCCTGCGCGTGCGCGCCCTTTGCGCGAGATCCGCGCTTTCGGCCGCTCCCGCTTTCGGGATACAATCGCTGAGGGATATAGGCGGAGAAATGCCGCAGGAGGCGTAACCATGGATTTTGCCCTCGCGCCTGAAGACCGTATGGTGGCCGAGACCGTTCGCGACTTCGCGCTCGCGGAGATCGCGCCGGGCGCCGCCGAACGCGATCGGGACGCAACATTCGATCTCGAGATCTTCCGGAAGATGGGTGAACTCGGTCTCCTCGGGCTGCCGGTCGCAGAGCAGTACGGCGGCGCGGGAGGCACCTACCTGCAGTACGCGATCGCGGTCGAGGAGGTCTCGCGGGTCTGCGCCTCCACGGGGCTCAGCTTCGCGGCGCACGTCTCGCTCGGCGTCGGGTCTTTGAACCTGCTCGGGAGCGAGGAGCAGAAGCAGCGCTACCTCGTGCCCGCGGCGCGCGGCGAGTACCTCGCCGCCTTCGGCCTCACGGAGCCGGGAGCTGGCTCCGACGCGGGCGGCACGCGCACGACCGCGACCAAGGTGGACGGCGGTTGGGTGCTCTCCGGCTCGAAGAGCTTCATCACGAATGCCGTGTCGGCCGGCGTCACGGTCGTGACGGCCGTTACGGATCCCGGGAAGGGTGCGCGGGGCATCACCGCCTTCCTGGTTCCGAAGGGCACACAGGGCTTCAACCCGAGCGCCGCCTACGACAAGATGGGCATGCGCGCCTCGGAGACGGCCGAAATCGAACTGCGCGACGTCTTCGTGCCGGACGACGCGATGATCGGCGGCCGCGGCGAGGGCTTCCACGGCTTCCTCGAGGTACTGGACTCGGGGCGCATCTCGATCGGCGCCATCGGCGTGGGCATCGCGCAGGCGTCGCTCGACGCCGCGCTGCGCTACGCCCAGGAGCGCGAGCAGTTCGGCCAGAAGATCGGCAGCTTCCAGGCGATCCAGTTCAAGCTCGCCGACATGGCCATGGATGTGGAGATCGCACGCCTGCTCGTCTACAAGGCGGCCTGGCTCAAGGACCAGCACCAGCCGTTCGGGCAGGTCTCGGCCATGGCAAAGCTGTACGCGTCGGAAGCCGCGATGCGCGCAAGCTCGCAGGCGATCCAGATCCACGGGGGTTCCGGCTACATCCGGGAGTATCCGGTCGAGCGCTACCTGCGCGACGCGAAGCTGCTGGAGATCGGCGAGGGCACCTCGGAGATCCAGCGTCTCGTGATCGCGCGCAGCCTGGGCCTTCGCTGAACACGCAAGGAGGGGTCGCATCGTGGAGATCCAGTGTCCGATGGCGGGGGTGCTGCTCCGCTTCTCGGTCGCCGTCGGGGACGTGGTGGAGAGCGGTCAGGAAGTGGCAGTGCTGGAATCGATGAAGATGGAGGTCCCGGTCACGGCGGCGGCGGGGGGCACGGTGCGGGAGATCCGCGGCGAGCCCGGCAGCTTCGTGCAGGAGGGCGACGCGCTGGTGGTCCTTTCATGAGCAGCCGCGACGAGATCGCGGCGCGGCGCGCGGCGATCGAGCAGGGCGGAGCGGAGAAGTACCACCGGCAGGCCGCGGAGCGGGGCAAGCTCTTTGTCCGCCGCAGGCTCGAACTCTTGCTGGACGAAGAGAGCTTCGTCGAGGACGGCCTCTTCGCGAACGACCTCGCGGGCGACCTGCCGGCGGACGGCGTCGTCACCGGCACCGGGCGGATCGAGGGGCGTGCGTGCGCCATCATGGCGAACGACTCGACGGTCAAGGCGGGCTCGTGGGGCAGCCGCACGGTCGAGAAGATCCTGCGCATCCAGGAGCAGGCGGAGCGCCTCGAGATCCCGCTCTTCTACCTCGTCGACTCGGCGGGTGCGCGCATCACCGACCAGGTGGAGATGTTCCCGGGCCGCCGCGGCGCGGGCCGCATCTTCTACAACCAGGTCCAGCTCTCCGGCCGCGTCCCGCAGATCTGCATCCTCTTCGGCCCGAGCGCGGCAGGCGGCGCCTACATCCCGGCGTTCACCGACGTCACCGTGATGGTCGAGGGCAACGCGAGTATGTACCTCGGCTCCCCGCGCATGGCGGAGATGGTGATCGGCGAGAAGGTGAGCCTCGAGGAGATGGGCGGCGCGCGCATGCACGCGACCGTCAGCGGTCTCGGAGACGCGCTCCTCAAGACCGAGGAGGACGCGATCGCCTGGGCGCGGCGCTACTTCGCGCTGATGCCGCAGAACTTCCGCTCCGCCCCGGCCGCAGCGCCGGCGGCGCCGCCGCCGGCCGCGGATCTCGGCGCGATCATTCCCGTGAACCAGAACCAGCCCTTCGACATGCACCTCTTGATCGACGCCCTGCTCGATGGGGGCAGCTTCCTCGAGATCAAGGAGCTCTTCGCCCAGGAGCTGATCGTCGGGCTCGGCCGCATGCAGGGCCAGGTGGTCGGCATCGTCGCGAACCAGCCGAAGGCGAAGGGCGGCGTGCTCTTCGTCGATTCCGCGGACAAGGCGGCGCGCTTCATCTGGCTGTGCGACGCCTTCAACATCCCGCTCATCTTCCTCTCGGACGTGCCGGGATTCATGATCGGCACGAAGGTCGAGCGCCAGGGCATCATCCGCCACGGCGCGAAGCTGATCACCGCCGTCTCCGAGGCCACCGTTCCGAAGTACTGCGTGGTCGTGCGCAAGGCGTACGGCGCGGGCCTCTACGCCATGGCGGGCCCCGCTTTCGGGCCTGAGGCGACGATCGCACTGCCGACGGCGCAGATCGCGGTGATGGGACCGGAGGCGGCGGTGAACGCCGTGCACTTCAACCACATCCAGGAGCTGAGTCCCGAGGAGCGCCCGGCCTTCATCGCCGAGGAGCGCCGGCGCTACCAGGAGGACATCGACATCCGTCGGCTCGCCGCCGAGCTGATCGTCGACCAGATCGTGCAGCCGGAGCAGCTGCGGGGCGAACTCCTCTTGCGCCTCGCGGCCACGGGATCGCGTCAGGTGACCCCGCCGCCCAAGCGCCACGGGGTGCCGCCCGTATAGCCCTCGGGAGGGATTGGCATGGAACGCGTGACATTGCGGGAAGTGGGCATGCGGGACGGCCTGCAGGCGGAAGACCGCACGCTCTCGACGGAGGAGAAGCTGGAGCTCTTGGACGCGCTCAGCCGCTGCGGCATCGAGCGGCTGGAGGTCACGTCCTTCGTGCATCCGAAGGCCATACCGCAGCTCGCGGACGCGGAAGCGCTCCTGGCGCGCGCCGTAAAGCCTGAGGGCCAGATCTGGTCCGCCCTCGTGCCGAACGCGCGCGGCGCCGAGCGCGCCGCCGCCGCCCCGCAGATCGACGAGTGGACGTTTTTCCTCTCTGCATCGGAGCAGCACAACCAGGCCAACGTCCGCCGCTCCGTCGCGGAGTCCCTTAGGGCGGCGGAGGCCGTCGCCGAGCGGGCCCGCAGCGCGGGCCGCGCGATTTCCGGCGTCGTCGCCACGAGCTTTGTCTGCCCGTATGCCGGGGAGACGCCGGTGCAGGCTGTCGTGCGCGTCGCGCGCCGCCTCTACGACCTCGGCTACCAGACCCTCCTCTTCGGAGATACGATCGGCGCCGCTGCGCCGCAGATGGTGCGCCGCCTCGTGCGAGCGCTGCAGGACGAACTCGGGGAAGGCGCGCGACTCGGCCTGCACTTTCACAATACGCGCGGGCAGGCGCCCGCCAACGCTCTGGCCGGTGCGGCCGAGGGGATCCGCCTCTTCGACGGGTCGGCCGGCGGCATGGGCGGCTGCCCCTACGCGCCCGGCGCGACGGGGAATGTCGCGACAGAAGACCTCGCCTGGCTCTTTGCGGCGGAAGGCTACGAGACCGGGGCAGACCTCGCGGCGCTCTCGGGCGCTGCGCTGCTTGCGGAGCGGCTCGTCGGCCGGAGGCTGCCC
>JAKAPV010000233.1 GCA_021806845.1 Bacillota bacterium
AGGCCAGCGATCCGGCCAGCGTCCTTCGTCGCCGGCCGCTGCGCGTCGTTGAAGTAGGCCGGCACGGTGATGACGGCCTGGCGGACGGGCTCGCCCAAATACGTCTCGGCGTCTGTCTTGAGCTTTTGCAGCACGGCCGCGGAGATCTCTTCCGGCGTCAGGTCCTTGCCGAGCGCCGGAAGGGAAACCCGCACCTCGCCGTTGCCGCCCGCGACCACCTTGTAGGGCATGCGCCGGCGCTCCTGCTCCACCTCGTCGTAGCGGCGGCCGATGAACCGCTTCACCGATGCGACAGTGTTCTCTGAGTTCAGCACGGCCTGGCGGCGTGCAAGCTGTCCGACGAGCCGCTCCCCCGTCTTCTGGAAAGCGACGACCGATGGAGTGGTGCGCGACCCCTCCGCGTTGACGATTACGGTCGGCTGCCCGCCCTCCATCAACGCGATCACCGAGTTTGTCGTTCCAAGGTCGATGCCGACGATCTTCGCCAAGAAACCATAACCCCTTCCCTTGGCGAACTCAGGGACCGCCTTTCCGGCGGCCCCCTGCCTAACGTGGGCGCAAAACTGTCCGCACCCGATTATAGGGAGTGCAGAGAATTGCGGTCAACGGGCGCGGGCCAGAGGCGATGCACAATGCGGATGAACCAGAGGGGCCGCGCAGGTCCGGCGACGAGCGGCGCGACCGCCAGCGGCTCGCCGCCCTCCTCGAGCGACGCCACGCCGACGACGCCCCCCGCAGCCGGCGGCTCCGGCGAGACTCTCACCCGCAGGCGCAGGGCCGCGTGGAAGACGGGAGCCGCGAGCGGCGCCGAAAGCCGCGGCACCCGCCCGTCGCGGAGCTTGCCGAAGCCCGCTCCCTGCGGGATCTCAATTGCGCCCGTCACGTCGGCAAAGCCGTAGTCGAGCAGCCTCCTGGCGTCCCCATAGCGGTCGCCGCCCTTCAGGACGACCGCGATCAGCTGCACGTCGCCGCGCGTCGCGGAAGCGACCAGGCACTTCCCGGCGGCGTTCGTCGTACCGGTCTTCGCGCCGTCCGCGCCGAGGTACTCCCCGAGCAGCGAGTTCGTGTTGCGGATCGGGCGCCCCGGCCGTCCGACCGGCGTCAGCGTGAGTTCCTGCGACGCCACGATGCGTCGGATCTCCGGCTCGCGCAGCGCCGCGCGCGCGATGGACGCTAGGTCATATGCGCTCGTGTAGTGGTGTGATGCCGTCAGGCCGTGCGGGTTGACGAAGTGCGTCTGGCGGGCCCCGACGCGAACCGCCGTCTCATTGAGGCGCACGGCGAACTCGGGCACGGTGCCGCCGACCGCTTCCGCGACGGCGGTTGCCGCGTCGTTCCCTGAGCGCATCAGCATGCCCTCAAGGAGTTCGCGCAGCGTGTAGCGGTCGCCCGCGCGCAGGTGGGCGCTCGATCCGACGACGCCCGCGGCCCGCCGCGAGACCTCGAACACCTCCTGCAGCTTGCCTTGCCGCACCGCGACGAGCGCAGTCAGCAGCTTCGTCGTGCTGGCCGGTGCGCGCCGGATGTACGCAGACTTCGCGAAGAGCACCCTGCCGCTCTTCGCATCGATCAGGATCCCTGCCTGCGACGACAGGCGCGGCTGCGCTGCGGCCGCCGCCGGGCCGGCGGATCCGAACAGCAGCATCAGCGCAAGCATTGCGCGGCGCATGCTCTCCACCTCCGCGGATTAGCATGCACCGCCTGGAGCGCTAACCTTGCACCTGAACCGACACGGACTCCGCGTTCGCGCTGTGGGGGGTCACGTTCTCGCCGTCCACCGTGAGCTGCGCGGTGGACGGGTCGCCCAGCTTGATGAACAGCGACTGATTCGCCGTGAAGGTATAGGTGCCGCCGGTCTGGAGCTGCTCCATCACGACGGTGCCGTCCTGCTGGGCGTAGACCCAGCATGGCCCGGAGACGGCGAGCGTCGCGGTGATCGGGCCCTTCGCAGCGACGTAATTGTCCTGCGGTCCGCCGAGCGGCGGCGCCGCCTGGGTCTGCGGCAGCTGCGTGAGGCTGGCCTGACTCCCTGACGACCCGCCGGACGAACCGCCCCCGCCTTTCTGGTGCGCGTGGTGCTTCGTCCGGTGGTGGGGCTGCGGTGGACCGCCAGCCGTGGGCGACGCGTGCTGCGTCCCGAAATAATAGAGAAGGGCCGCAAGGAAGAGGATCGGCAGTACGACCCACGGCCACTGCTGGGAGGGGCGCCGCTGGCGTTGCCGCGGCAGCGGGGGGTGCGGGGCCGTAAGCGGCACTATGGCGGGCTGCTTGCGGACCGCCGGTTTCGGCGCTTGATCGCGTGGCACGGCCGGCTCAGGCATCATCTGCACGAGCGCTTCCGCGTCGAGGCCGAGGTGGTGTGCGTAGCTGCGCAGAAATGCGCGGGCGTAGACAGGGCCGGGAAGGGCGTCGAATTCCTCAGCCTCCAGCGCTCTGAGGTACTTCTCCCGAATGCGCACCTCCGTTTGCACGTCCTGAAGGCTGAGGCCCCGCGCGAGGCGGGCGGCGCGCAGCTGTTCGCCGATGCCTGCCACCCTGACCACCCCCAGTTGCGACCGCTACGGCCGGAGTCGATAGAGCATGCGCGGGAACGGAATCGCCTCGCGGACGTGCTCAAGGCGCAGGATCCATGCGAGGGTTCGCTCGATGCCCAGTCCGAATCCCGAGTGCGGAACGGAACCGTATCGACGCAGGTCGAGGTACCACTCGTAGTCCTCGACCGGCAGATCGTGCTCGTGCAGGCGCTGGAGCAGCAGGTCGTAGTCGTCGATGCGCTGGCCGCCGCCGACGATCTCCCCATAGCCTTCCGGCGCCAGGAGATCCGCGGACAGCACCACCTCCGGCCGCTCGGGGTCCGGCTTCATATAGAAAGCCTTCGCCTGGGTCGGATAGCGGTGTACGAACACCGGCAGGTCGAACCGCTGGGAGATCGCCGCCTCATGCGGAGCTCCGAAATCCTCTCCCCAGGGAATCTCGAGCCCCTCCTGCCGGAGGATCTCGAGCGCGTCGTCGTACGGGATTCGCGGGAACGGCGGCTGCACCTTCTCCAGATCTGCAGGATCGCGTCCGAGGAGCCGCAGGTCATCCGGACGGCGTCTCGCGACCTCCTGCAGCGCGCTCGAGAGCATCCGCTCTACGATGTCGAGGCAGCCGTCGAGATCGCAGAAGGCCATTTCCGGCTCGACCATCCAGAACTCGATGAGGGGGCGGCGCGTCTTCGACCGCTCGGCGCGGAAGGCCGGCGCAAAGCAGTACACCTTGCCGAGCGCCATCGCCAGGGCCTCGTTGTACAGCTGGCCGCTCTGCGAGAGGTAGGCCTTCTGTTCGAAGTAGGTGGTCTCGAAGAGGGTCGTCGTGCCTTCGCAGGCGGACGGCGTCAAGATCGGCGTGTCGGCTCCGATGAATCCCTCGCGGTCCAGCCAGTCGCGGATCGCCTGCATGAAGGTGTGGCGGATCCGCAGGATGGCCGCCTGGCGGTCCGCCCGCAGCCAGAGGTGGCGGTGGTCGAGCAGGAAGTCGACGCCGTGCTCCTTCGGCTGGATCGGGTACTCACCGCTCGGCCCGACGATGGTGAGGCCGCGCAGGTCGATCTCGACGCCGCCGGGCGCACGCACATCGGCGCGGCATACCCCCTCGATGCGCACCGAGGTCTCCTGACCGCAGTCCGCCGTACGCTCCCAAACCGCCGGCGCGAGGTCGGCCTCCCGGCCCACGACCTGGACGCGCCCGCTGCCGTCGCGCAATGCGAGAAAGCGGATGCCGCCGCTCTTGCGCAGTCCCACGACCCAACCCTCGATCTCTACCGTCTGGCCGACTGCCTGTCCCAGTTCCGCGATGCGCAACTCAATCTTCCTCCATCCCGTCAGCGTCCAATAAAGTGCGGTCTGCGCTTCTCCAGGAAGGCCCTGACTCCCTCCTGGCCGTCCTCGCTCGCCGCCACCTGCGCGACCATGCCCTGCAGGTAGCCGAGCGCACTCTCGAACGGCAGTTCGTCCACCGCGAGCAGCGCCTCCTTGCCGAGTGCCAGCACGAACGGGCTGAGGGCCGCGAGTTCCTTGGCCTTCGCCTCGACGGTCGCGGCGAGTTCAGCCTCCCCGACGACTGCGTTCAGCAGGCCGCAGGCATAGGCCTCCTGCGCAGAGAGGCGGCGGCCGGTAAGGGCGATCTCCGTCAGCGCGCGCATGCCCATGAGCCGCGCCAGGGGCGCCATCACCACCATCGGGAACAGCCCGATCTGCACCTCCGGCAGCCCGAACGCAGCGCCCTCCGACGCGTAGGCGAGGTCCGCCGCCGCGAGGAGGCCCATCGCGCCCGCGAGGCAGTATCCCTCAACGGCCGCGATCACCGGCTTCCTCGCGCCGCGCATGGCCCGCACCACCTGCGCGACGCCGCCGAAGTAGTCGCGGCGCGCTGCCATGTCGCTGGCCTGCGCGACCTCCCCGAGGTCCGCGCCGGCGCAGAAGTGCCCGCCTGCGCCGCGCAGGACGATCACGCGCACCGAGGGATCGCCCCCCAGCCGGTCGAAGGCGCGCGCGAGCGCCTGCAGGCTCTCCGCATCGAGCGCGTTGCGGCGCTCCGGCCGGTTCAGCAGCACCTCGGCGATCTCCCGGGTCTTCACCTCAACTGGCACAGGCACCCTCCTCGAACGTAC
>JAKAPV010000015.1 GCA_021806845.1 Bacillota bacterium
CAGGCGCGCCGGCAGGATCGCAAGCGGCGCGAGCCGACCTCCGTCCCTGCCCTCGATGCGCGCTCCGAGCGCCCGCAGAGGCTCCACGACGCGCGCCATCGGGCGTTCGCTCAGCGACTCGTCGCCGCTCAGGACGCAAAACGCCCCGGCGCCGGCCAGAAGACCGGCGGCGAGGCGCATCAGCGTTCCGGCGTTCATGCAGTCGAGCGGCGCGGCCGGCTCCAGGAGGTGGCCGCGCCCGGTGATGACGACCTCGTCCCCGGACGCCCGCACCTGTGCCCCCAGGGCGGCGCAAACGCCCATGGTCGCGTCGGTGTCGCGTGCGCGCAGGGCGCCGTCGATGCGGGTCTCCCCGCTCGCGCGCGCCGCGAGCAGGTAGGCACGGTGCGTGATCGACTTGTCTCCGGGCACGCGCCCGGAGAAGCGGAAGCCGCGCCGCGGCGGCAGGACGGCGCCGCTCATCGCGGCAGGCGGTGCAAGGTCGCTGCGATGTGCTCGAGGTCGCGCATCATGTCCGCGAACTGGTCGAAGCGCAGCTGCTGCTGCGCGTCGGAGCGCGCCCGCGGCGGATCCGGATGCACCTCGACGATCAGTCCGTCGGCGCCGAGCGCGCAGGCCGCGCGCGAGAGCGGCGCGACGAGCTGCGCGCGCCCCGCGGCCTGGGAGGGGTCGACGATCACCGGCAGGTGCGAGAGCTGCTGCGCCATCGCCACGGCGGAGAGGTCGAGCGTCGAGCGCGTCGCCGGTTCGAAGGTGCGGATGCCGCGCTCGCACAGGACGACCTGGTCATTGCCTTCGGAGAGCACATATTCCGCCGCCATCAGCCACTCCTCGATCGTCGCCGACATGCCGCGCTTGAGCAGCACCGGCTTGCGCGACCGCCCGACCTCCTTGAGGAGTTCGAAGTTCTGCATGTTGCGTGCACCGATCTGGAACATATCGGCGTAGCGGTCCACGGTGTCGAGGTGCCGCGGGTCGAGGAGCTCCGTCACGACGGCAAGTCCCGACGCTTCGCGAGCGGCCGCCAGATAGCGCAGGCCGTCCTCCTGCAACCCCTGGAAGCTGTAAGGGCTCGTCCGCGGCTTGTAGGCGCCGCCACGCAAGGCCGTCGCGCCGGCCGCGCGCACGGCGAGGGCGGTCGAGACGATCTGTTCTTCGCTCTCCACGCTGCACGGGCCGGCGATGACGGTGAACGAGTCGCCCCCGAACGCGCAATCCCTTGAGATGCGGACGACCGAGCGGTTCGTCCGGTGGGCCCGGCTCGCCAGCTTGTACGGCGCGGTCACCGGCACCACGCGCTCGACCGCGTCCAGCGCGAGCAGGGCCTGCATCACCTCGTCGCGTCCGGATGCGCTGCCGACGACGCCGACGACGGTCCGCTCGCGTCCTTCCGAGACGTGGGCGGCGAACCCGAGTTCGCGGATCTTCTCCGCCACCAGCGCGACCGCCTCTGGGCTCGAGCCGGGTTTCAGTACGACTACCACGAAGATCCACTCCGTTCGAACTTAAGACTACCCCAGGTTGTCAATGCCGGCGCGTATCTGCCGGACCAGATTTCTGACGCCGACAGGACCTTCACGCTCCATCGCCGCGACAAGCGCGGTGCCGACGATGACGCCGTCGAGTCCGCGGCGCCGCCATCGAGCCGCCGATGCGCCGTCGCGAATGCCGAACCCGGCGAGCACGGGAGCCTGCGTATAGCTGCGCAGCGCCTCGACGACCGGGAGGATCGTCTCCTCCTCGTCCTCTGCCGTGCCGGTCACGCCGAGGAGGGCGACCGCATAGACGAAGCCGTCCGCGGCCCGCGCGATCTCGGGCAGCCGCGCCGCGTCCGTCGTCGGCGCGATGAAAGGCGCGATGGAGACACCGCATGCTGCGGCCGCCTCGCGCCAGGCACCCGCCTCCTCGAGCGGAAGATCCGGGATGACGAGCGCGTCCGCCCCTGCGTCCGCCAGTGCCCGCAAGGTCTCGTCCAGCCCGCCTGCTAGGAGCGGATTGCAGTAGCTCAAAACGGCGATCGGCTGCTCCGTGCGCGCGCGCAGTCTCGTGACGGCGCCGATCACGTCATCCCTGCGCGTGTGCCGGAGCGCCCGCTCCGATGCGGCCTGGATCACAGGTCCGTCCGCGACGGGATCGCTGAAGGGCCACCCGACCTCCAGGATGTCGGCGCCGCCTTGCGCGGCGGCCACGAGGCCCTCGACGCTTGTCGCGACGTCGGGATCCCCGATGCAGAGGTAGGCCATCAGCGCTCCGCGTCCCTCATCACGCAGTGTTCCCAGCGTGCGGCTCAGCCGGCTCATGCGCTCGCCTCCCGGGCGCGGATCGATTCGAGGTCCTTGTCGCCGCGCCCGGAGACGACGACGACGAGCGCCGCCTGCCTCGGGAGCGTCCGCGCGATCTCGCCGGCGCGCGCCAGCGCGTGCGCGCTCTCGAGCGCCGGGATGATGCCTTCGCTGCGCGCGAGGAGGTAGAGGGCCTCGAGCGCCTCCTCGTCGGTCGCCGTCAGATAGCGCACGCGCCCTGTCTCGTGCCAGTACGAGTGCTCCGGTCCGACGCCCGCGTAGTCGAGCCCGGCCGAGATCGAGTGCGCCTCCTGGATCTGTCCGTCCGCGTCCTGCAAGAGGTAGCTGTAGGCGCCATGCAGCACGCCGGGGCGGCCCCGCGTGAGGGTCGCCGCGTGCCGCTCGCCGTGGAGCCCCTCGCCGGCCGCCTCGACGCCGTAGAGCGCGACGTCGGTCTCCACGAGCGGGGCGAAGAGCCCGGCGGCGTTCGAGCCGCCCCCGACGCAGGCGATGGCCGCCTGCGGCGCCTGACCGAAGGCCGCTTCCGACTGGCGCAGCACTTCGCGTCCGATCACGGACTGCAGGTCGCGCACGATCGTCGGGAACGGGTGCGGGCCGACGACCGAACCGATCGCATAGTGCGTGTGGCGCACGCTGCGCACCCATTCGCGCAGCGCGGCGTTTGTCGCGTCCTTGAGCGTGCGCGAACCGCTCTCCACGGCCCGCACCCGCGTGCCCAGCAGTTCCATGCGGTAGACGTTGGGCGCTTGCCGCTGGACGTCGACGGCGCCCATGAACACCTCGCACTCGAGGCCGAGCAGCGCGGCCGCCGTCGCGGCGGCCACGCCGTGCTGCCCCGCGCCGGTCTCGGCAATCATGCGGCGCTTGCCCATGCGCTGGCACAGCAGCGCCTGCCCGAGGGTATTGTTGATCTTGTGCGCCCCGGTGTGGGCAAGGTCCTCGCGCTTCAAATAGACCTGCGCGCCGCCCCAGCGCTCGGTGAGCCTGCGGGCGTGCGTGAGCGGCGTAGGGCGGCCGACATAGTCGCGCAGGAGGTCCTCGTACCGCTCCACGAACGTGCGGTCGGCCATCGCCGCGCGGTATTGCGTCTCCAGTTCCTGCAACGCCGCCATCAAGGTTTCGGGCACGAATTGCCCGCCGAATGCGCCGAAGCGTCCGCTCACTGCACGTGCACCCCTTTCGCCGCCCGCACGAAGCGGAAGATCGCGTCCGGATCCTGCTCTCCCGCGACCTCGACGCCGGAGGCGACGTCCACGCCGAAGGGCGCCACCTCGCGGATCGCCTGCTGCACGTTCTCGGCGCTCAGCCCGCCCGCCAGCACCACGCGGCGCCCTGCCGCGACGATCCGCCGCGCTGCGCCCGCATTCACGCGCTCGCCCGTCCCGCCCAGGCGCTGGCCGTGGCGACGGTCGATGTGCAGGGCGAACCCCTGCGGCAGGCGCCCTCTGGGCAGCCGGTCTTCCGCGCCGATGTATACCGTGCGCAGGTAGGGAACGAGCTGGGCGACGCCGTGCGGCATCGTCCCGCTCAGCTGCACGAGGTCGAGCGGCACCTGCTCCACCAGTTCGCGCAGGAAGTCGGGCGTCGGAGAGTGCACGACGCCGACGACCGCCACGTTCGAGGGGACGCGCCGGGCGAGGGCGCGTGCCGCCTGCGGCGCAACGCTCCGCCTGCTCTCTGCGAAGATCAGCCCGATCGCGTCTGCCCCGGCCGACACTGCGGCCTCGATCCCATCGTCGGTGCGACAGCCGCAGACCTTAACCCACATGCGAGAGCACCTCGTCCCAGGGAACTTGGAGTTCACTGCCCGCGAGCAGTGCCTCGCCGACCAGCACGCCGCGGGCTCCGGCCCGCACCGCCTCCAGGACCGCACGCCGCGTGCGATAGCCGCTCTCGGCCACCAGAAGGACACTTTCGTCCGCCTGCGCGGCGAGCTCGATGAACCGTCCGGTATCCACCTCGAGCGTGCGCAGGTCGCGGTTGTTGACGCCTAAGAACCGCGCCCCCGCCTCGGCGGCAGCCCGCAGCTCCCCCGCGTCGTGCACCTCGCAGAGCGCCGCCAGGCCGCGCTCCTGCGCGTACGAGAGAAAGTCCGGCAGCTGCGGCCCGAGCAGTGCCGCAATCAGCAGGACTGCGTCCGCCCCGTACGCGTAGGCCTCGTCGATTTGCGCGCGCAGGCTGACAAAGCCCTTGTAGAGCAGCGGCAGCTGCGTCTCATCGCGCGCCGCCTGGAGGTCCGCGATGTCGCCGCCGAAGCCCTCCCCCGCGACGAGCACAGACACGGCCGCGGCCCCGATCTCCGCGTAGCGGCGCAGCTGCTCGGTGCGGTCCGGCGCCGGGAAGGCGCCGTAACTCGGCGAGGACCGCTTGAATTCCGCGATCAGTGCGGGCGGCCCGTCTCGCCGCAGCGGGAACGGTCGCACGGGAACGGCCCGCGCAGGGAGCGCGCCGCCCCTGCGCAGGAACTCCTCCCGCTGCGCCGCCGCAAGCCGCTCGAGGTGGCTCAACCCGCGAGGTCCGCCTGCGTGAACTGCGCGAGAGCCTGCAGCTTGCCGCGCGCGGCGCCGGAGTCGATCGAGCGCGCGGCGAGGGGCAAGGCGGCCTCGATGCTCGGCGCGAGGCCCGCGACATAGATCGTCGCGGCGGCGTTCAGGAGCACGACGTCCCGGCGCGGGCCGGTCGCCCCGTCGAGCACCTCGATGAGGATCCGCGCATTCTCCTGGGCGTCGCCGCCGCGCAGCGGCTCGAGGCCGCTCTCCCCGAGGCCGAGCGCCGCCGCGTGCAGCCGGAAGGAGCGGATCCCCCCGTCCCGCACCTCGCAGACGTCGTTCTCGCCCGCGAGCGTGAGTTCGTCGGCGCCGCCCGCCCCGTGCACGACGAGCGCGTGATCCACCCCGAGCTGCAGGAGCGCCTGGGCGATGAGGTCGACATGCTCGCTGCGTGCGACGCCGACCACCTGCCGGCGAACGCCGGCAGGGTTCGCGAGCGGTCCCAGCAGGTTGAAGACCGTGCGCACGCCGAGTTCCTTGCGGGGACCGGCGGCGTGGCGCAACGCACCGTGCAGCTGGGGTGCGAAGAGAAAGCCGATCCCGATCTCGTCGACGGCCCTGCCGACGACCTGCGGGCTCGCCTGCAGCGAAACGCCGGCCGCCTCCAGCACCTCCGCCGAGCCGCAGCGGCTTGAGGCGGCGCGGTTGCCGTGCTTCGCCACCGCGCAGCCGGCGCCGGCGGCGACGAACGCCGCCGTCGTGGAGATGTTGAACGTCCCCAGTCCGTCACCGCCGGTGCCGCAGTTGTCGACCGCGTCACCGCGCTGCACCTTCACCCGCGTCGCATGCCGTCGCATGGACCGCGCGCAGCCCGCCACCTCGTCTGCCGTCTCGCCGCGCACCGCAAGCGCGATCGCAAAGCCCGCGATCTGCGCCGCCGTGGCCTGCCCGGACATGATCTGGTCGATGGCCGCTTCCGCCTGTTCGGCCGTGAGACGTCCGCCCTTCAGGATGACCGAGATCGCGTCCTGGATCATGCGCTGCACCTCCGGAGGAAGTTCTCGATGATCTTCGGTCCCTCGCTGGTCGCAATCGACTCAGGATGGAACTGAACGCCTTCCCATCGCCCGTCGGGCGAGCGGATTCCCATCACGGTGCCGTCGTCCGCACGCGCTGTGACTTGCCATGGACCGGGGAGCGAGCTCTCATCGAGCGCCAGCGAGTGGTAACGCGCGGCAAGGAACTCCTGCGGCAGCCCGGCAAAGACTCCCTCGCCGTCGTGACGGATCCGGGAGGTCTTGCCGTGCCGGGGCGTCACCTGGATGACCCTGGCGCCGGCGATCTGTCCGAGCAGCTGGTGCCCGAGGCAGACGCCGAGCAACGGCGGCGGATCGGTGAGCGCCCGCAGCGCGGCCGGTGCATCCCCCGCCGCCTCCGGCCGCCCAGGGCCCGGCGAGATCACGATGCCGTCCGCCAGCTGCAAGAGGCCCACGAGGCCCGGGTCGTCGTTGCGCCGCACTTCGACCTCCGTGCTGGCCGCGAGCAGCTGCACGAGGTTGAACGTGAAGGAGTCGTAGTTGTCGACGACGGCGATCATGCTGCACCACCCCCCGCCATCTCCAGGGCCCGCCGCAGCGCGGCGAGCTTGTGCTGGCACTCCTCCTCCTCGCCCTGCGGCGAGGAGTCCGCGACGATCCCGGCGCCTGCCTGCAGGTGCGCGATGTCCCCGCGCTGCACGATGCAGCGGATCGCGATCGCGAAGTCGAGGTCGCCGTCCGCGCCGAGGTAGCCTAGCGCGCCGCCGTACGGACCGCGCGCCACGGGCTCGAGCTCGTCGATCAGCTGCATGGCCCGGATCTTGGGAGCCCCTGTGAGGGTCCCGGCGGGGAAGGCGGCGGCAAGCGCGTCGATGCCGTCCTTTCCTGGCGCAAGCTCCCCCTCCACCTCCGAGACGAGGTGGATGACGCGGGCATATTCCTCGACCGCGAACTGGCGGAGAACCTCCACGCTGCCGGGCCGCGCCACGCGGCCGACGTCGTTGCGGCCGAGATCGAGCAGCATCAGGTGTTCCGCTCGCTCCTTGGGATCCGAGCGCAGTTCCTCCGCTACCGCCGCGATGCGCGACGGGTCGAGCGGGCGCCCGCGCGTCCCGGCGATCGGCCGGACCGTCACGCGGCCCCTCTTCACCCGCACGAGCGTTTCGGGCGAGGAGCCGTAGAAGTGGAAGTTCGGGCCGCGCAGGTGAAAGAGGTACGGCGAGGGGTCGAGCGCGCGCAAGGCGCGGTATACGTCCAGGGGAGCAGCCTGGGTGCGGTAGTCGTGGCGCTGGGCGATCACGGCCTGGAAGATCTCGCCCTGCGCGATCGCCTCCTTCGCCCGCAGCACCGCCTGGGTGTACGCGGGCGTCGAAAGCGAGCGCGACAGGAGCTCGGGCGGCGCCGCGGCAGCCGGCCGCGGCTGGCGCGCCGGCCGCGAGAGCATCCGCTCCGCCTGGTCGAGCCGCACCTCCGTCTCCTGCGCCGACTCGTCTGCGTCCCGCGCGACGATCAGGTCGATCTGCCGCGTCACGTGGTCGTAGGCGATGAGGTAGCGCGGGACGACGAAATGCATCTCGGGCAGCCCGCGGTCGTCCGGTGGCTGCTCGCCGAGGCGCTCGAGGCGCCGCGCGAGGTCGTAGCCGAGGTAGCCGACCGCACCCGCGTAGAAGGGAGGCGCGTCCGGACCCGGGGGCGGACAGGCGGTGCGCTCGTGCAGGCGGCGCAGTTCCTCCCACGGCTCGCCCGCGAAGCGCGCCGTGCGACCGGCGTGCTCCAGGCGGATGCTGCCGCCTCTCGCCTGCAGGCGCCAGATGGGCTCCCATCCGATGTAGGAGTAACGCCCGACCGTCTCGCGCGTGGGCGCGCTCTCCAGCAGGAACGCGCCGGGCCTGCCGGCGACATGCTGGTAGATGGCGATCGGCGAGAGATCCGTGATCTGCCGCCGCCGGTGGAGAACCACCCCTGCAAGCTGTGCCACTGCCATTGCCACACCCCCCGAGCAATACAAAAAAGCCTCCGTCCGCGCTGGGACGGAAGCAAACTTCCGCGGTGCCACCCATTTTGGCCGAGGCCCACTCTGCCGACACGGGAGCCAAGCTCCGATGCCGCCCTCCGGATAACGGGGAGGTCCCGGCGGAGCCTACTCGACCCTCAGGTCATTCGGTCCGCAGCTTGCAGGCCCATTCGCGCTCTTTCCGCTGGCCGGACTCACACCCACGCCGGCTCTCTTAGCAGCGGTCCGACGGTACTCCGCCTGCGCATCGCCGTTCTGTATGCCGCCAATGCTAGCGCGGCCTCCGGTCGTTGTCAACAGTTGATTCCCCCGTCCCCGCCACGGCTCGCGCGAAGGCGGACGGCAAAACGACGGGCCGGCCGCCGTCCGGGTGCGGCAGGACGCGCAGCGGCGTCCGGAAGACGTCCCGCAGCACATCCTCGCGCAGGACCTCCTGCGGCGCGCCGACCGCCCGCAGCACGCCGCCCGCGAGCAACGCGACGCGGTCCGCATAGAGGCCCGCGAGCGTCAAGTCGTGCAGCACGATCAGGATGCGCTTGCCGCCCTCCGCGAGAGCGCGCAGCACGTCGAGGATCTCCTGGCGGAACGCGGGATCGAGGTGCGCCGTGGGCTCGTCGAGCAGGAGGTGGTCGGCCTCCTGCGCGAGCGCGGTGGCGATGAGGGCGCGCGCCCGCTCGCCGCCGGAGAGCTGGCCAAGCGGCCGCTGGCGCAGCTCCTCGAGCCCGAGCTGCGTCAGCGCGGACTCCACCGCGGCCCGGTCCTCACCCCGCAGCGGCTGCAGCAGCAGCCGATCCCGCAGGGTGAGCCGGTGCAGGCGTCCGAGCGAGACGAGGTCCTCGACGGGGAGGTCGAACGCCGTCTCGGCGCTCTGCGTCACGACCGCGATGCGCGCGGCGCGGACGGCGGGCGCCAGTTTGCCGAGCGGCCGGCCGTCCAGGAGCACTTCGCCCGCGGCGGGCTGCGCAAGGCCCGCAAGCAGGTGCAGGAGCGTGCTCTTGCCCGCGCCGTTCGGGCCGCAGAGCGCGAGGATCTCCGGCCGGTCGACGGCAAGGCTGACGCCCTGCAGCACCTCTCTCGGCCCGTAGCCGAAGTGTACGTCCCGCAGACTGAGGCTCACTGCGCCATCCCCCGTTCGCGCCTGACGATCAGCCAGATGAAGAAGGGGCCGCCGATGATCGCCGTCACGATCCCGACCGGGATCTCTCCGACCGGCAGGGAACGCGCGACGGTGTCCGCAAGGACGAGGAAGCCGCCGCCGCCCAGGGCGCTCAGGAGGAGCGTGCGGCCGTGCACCGCGCCGCCGGCCCAGCGCGCGACATGCGGCGCGACGAGTCCGACGAAGCCGATGAGGCCGGCGGCCGACACCGCAACCGCCGTGACGAGACCCGCGAGGAGCAGCAGCAGGATGCGCGTGCGCGCGACCGCGACCCCCAGGTAGTTTGCCTCACGTTCGCCGAGAGCGAGGGCGTCGAGCTCTCGCCGGTAGGCGAGCGCGACCGCGAGACCCACCGCGACGACTGCGGCGAGCAGCGCGATCTGGGACCAGGTGACGCTGCCGAGCCCGCCGAGGAACCAGAAATAGATCTGGACGAGTTCACTGTGGTCGAACGTCAGGAGGAGCGATGTGAGGGCGCCCAGGATCACGGATAGGGCATAGCCGACGAGCACGATCGTAACGCTGCCGCCGCCGCGCGTGCGGGATGCCGCGGACGCGAGCACTGCGGCGCCGGCTGCGCCCACGAAGGCGCCTGCCGGCATGAGCCCCAGGCTCGGCGCCGCCATCTGGGCGACGGTCGCGCCAAGGCTCGCGCCGGCTGAGGTGCCGATCAGATAGGGGTCTGCCAAGGGGTTGCGCAAGAGCGCCTGCATGATCGCGCCGGCGAGGCCGAGGGCCGCCCCCACGAGGGCAGCCCCGAGCACGCGCGGCATGCGGATCTGCCAGACGATCTCCGCAACGACGCTGGTTCCGCCGGGGTGGGCGAGCGCCGTAAGCACGCGGGACGGCGAGATGCCGGTCGGGCCGATCAGCACGGCCCCGAGCATTTCCGCAAGCAGCAGGGCGACCATCGCCCAGGCTGCGGCGCGCCGCCTCCCGCTGGCGCTCACGGGATGCGCAGTCCCGGATGCAGGTCCTTCGCGAGCAGCGCGAGCCCCGTTACGAGCGCAGGCGCGGGCTGCGAGAGGTAGTCCGGATTGATGTTCGCGTAGATGCGGCCGTCCTTGACCGCCTGGATGCTGGACCAGCCCGGCCGCGCCTGGACCTTCGCGGCGCTCGCCTGCGGAGTGTCGAGCAGCACGATGGCCTGCGGGTTGGCCTGGATGATCGACTCGGCGGAGAGCTGCGGATAGGCTGTCGTCGCGATGGAGTCCGCGATGTTGCGCCCGCCCGCGATCTTCACGATCGCGTTGAGGAAGCTGCCGGGGCCGGCGGAGTAGTAGGTCGGGTCGAGCTCGACGTAGACAGAGGGCTTCGCGGTTGCCTTGCGCACCGCCGCCGCGATCGCGGCCACTTCATTGCGCATCTTTTGCACTGCCTGCTGGCCCTTCTGCGGCACGCCGGCCGCATCCGCGATGAATGCGATGTCCTTCTCGACGCCCGCGAGGTTCGCCGGCTCGAGTGTCGCGATCGGTACCCCGAGCGCCTGCATCTCCTTGAGGTCCTTGACGCCGGGGATCGCGAGGATCAGCTGGGGATGGAGCCCTGCAATCTTCTCGACATTCAGGCCCGTGTAGGAGTCCCCGACGATCCGCAGGCCCTTCGCTTCCTGGGCATACGGCGGCGGCGCGTAGAGGACGCTCTCGTCGTCGATGCCGACGATGTCCTTGCGCAGTCCGAGCGCCAGCAGCGTCTCCGTGTTGGAGGGCCCCAGCGAGACGATGCGGACGGCTGGCTTCTTGAGCGTGATGGTGTGTCCCATGTCGTCCTTGAGCCGGATCGGTCCGCTCTGCGCGGCGGTCTGCGTGCCGCAAGCGGAGAGTCCCATCGCGATCAGTACAAGCGGTGCCACGAGCGCTGCGATGCGTCGCATGTTCCATCTCCTCCCCGAGAAACAGAAACGACCTGGAGTCGATGCTCCGGGTCGGCCGTAATGCTTGGGAAGGCAGGCGCGCACCGCCTTCCGGCATGCCTCTCCTCCGGAGGATCGCCGGCATGGTGCGGGCAGGTCTCCTGGCTCGCGGCATCCTCGCGCCGCCTTCCCATCCGGGTGGACAGTGGCTTTCTGGCGCTCATCGACCGCATACAGTGGCGGGACCGCTCAGGCATCTCACCTGATTCCCTCTTCGCCTCCCGATGGAGGCACCGCGCACCCTGCGCTATTCGGTTGTCATGCCAATCTTGGACGATCCCGCGCGCAAGCGCAAGGTCCTGGATCGATCCGGGCGAGAGCCTTGAGTTTGGCAAGCAATGGCTTAGACTGGAAGCGGAGGGCGAATAGTGTGGACGTATCGAAATTCCGTATACTGCCGGCCCTGCTGGTCTGCTCGCTCGCTCTGACTGGCTGCAGTTCAACGCACGCGGCGCTCGGCAAACCGACCATGAAAAACAGGTGGCGCATTGGCCCATTTGCCGTGACGCGCACAAGCGTCCCTGCCTCTCTGTTCAACGACCCCTACGAGGCGATGGTCGGCAGTGATACCGAGCTGCGGGTCGGTACAGCTCCACCCTACGTGATCTATCGGACCAAACTTGGCGGCAGCCATTGGACTGCCATAACCCGCCTTGACTGCGCCTCTCAGCCCCTTTGGTCGGCCATCGAAGGACCGGCTGCTGCACTGGTGTGCCTGGGGACCTCTGCCGCGACAAACCGGCTCGTCCTCATCTCGCAAGGCGGCAGCCTCGCCACCTACCGGATGCCCGTCCATCTGCCCTCTCCGGTGCCCGCACTGGAGGTCGGTGGCTGGATGTTCGGGGGACTGAACGGCGACATCCGATGGATCGTCTCCAAGAACGCCGAGCCGCCAGTCCTCTACGGAACCGGGATGATCGACCTCGGGAGCGGCAGGAGCGGGGCGATCCCGCAGACGCTCTCCCTGTTTGGCACCGCTGCCCGCCAGAAGGAGGACATGCTCTCTCCAAACGACGCCCTCTTCGAGATGCGTTCAACATACCCAGCGACCCAAGCGTCGACCATCTTCCGCTGGTCCGCGCCACATAAATCGTGGGTGCAAATAGGGCGAATTCCGTCCTTCTTCGGCGTGATGGCCGTGGCGGACGACGGCAGCCTGTGGATTCGCATGCCCGCTACAAACAATCCCGACGATCTGACCGACTGGTACATTGCGCACGAAGACCCGGGATCCCAGCGCGCGCAGAAGTGGCGAATCCACGGCAACCTGCTCTTCGTCGGCCCGGGGTACGCCGTCTACACACCCTACAACGACACCTTCAGCCTCGACATCTTGTTCCCGATGCAGCACCGCACGCTGCGCTTCGGCGGCCTCGTGCAGCCCGCAGCGTTCGCGGGTACTAGCTTCGGGGTTGCGGAAGTGGGGCTTCCAAGCGAATTCGGTACCGCGACCCAAGTCGTGCTCGTGGGCAAGGGTTCCAATCTGCAGGCCATCGTGATCTCGGCGAAGTAGAACGGCCGCTCGGTGAGACGCCTAGCCCAGGATGTGCGCCCCGCCGTCGACGACAATCGTGCAGCCCGAGACCATCGCCGAGAGATCCGAGGCGAGGAAGAGCACCGCGCTCGCCACGTCCTCCGGGATGAGCATCCGCCCGAGCGGCGTCTGGCTCTTGGCCTCCGCGATCAGTTCCTCGCGGTTCGGGAAGAACTGCAGCGCATCTGTGTCGACGACACCCGGGCAGAGCGCGTTGACCCGGATCCCGCGCGGCCCGAGCTCCGCCGCAAGGTGGCGCGTCAGGGACTCGATCGCCGCCTTGGACGCGCCCACCGCCGTGTAATAAGGGAGCGCGCGCACGGAACCGAGGCTCGAGATCGCGACGATCGAGCCACCGTTCTCCATCAGTGCGGCGGCCTGCTGGGCCGCGCTCAGATAGCCCCACGCGTTGATGTCCATCGTCCAGCGGAAGTGGCGCCCGGTGATCTCCATCGCCGGCCGCTCGACGCCGGAGGCCGCGTTCGCGACCAGGAGGTCGAGCCCCCCGAAGCGCTCGCGCACGGCGGCGAACATCTCTCTCAGCGCGTCCTCGTCGGCCACGTTCGCCTTCATGGCGAGGGCCTCGACGCCGCGGCTGCGCAGCCCCTCGAGCGTCTCGTCGGCCGCCTTGCGGTTGCGCAAGTAGTTGAACGCGACATGGACGCCCGCGTCGGCGAGCGCGAAGGCGATCGCCCTGCCGATTCCGCGTCCGGCTCCCGTGATCACCGCCCGGCGTCCCTGAAGTCCGAGGTCCATCCGCTCTCCCCCTACTCCCTGCCCGCAGAGCCCTGGAAGCGGCGCCGCAGCACGAGGTCCTGGGCGTATTCCTTCTCCGCCGGGAGCAGCGGCCGCGGAGCCGCGTCCCAGCCGATCTCCGCTGCCGCCTGCACGATCGCGTTGCGCAGCTGCGCAAGCGAGATTTCCCGTCCGAGTTCCGCGCAAAGCGACGTGACAGCCGAGGCGCGCAATATCCGGTCGCTTCCGCTGCGCCGGTAGAACTCCTGCAAAAGCGCCGTCGAACGGGCAGGGTCCTGATCCACCAACACCATGCCGCTGACGAGTGCGTAGCCTCTCCGCAGCGCCTGCGAAACGCCGGCGATCTTGCGCCCGGCGCGGGTCACGAGGTCCTGCGGCCCCTCGCAGAAGGACCCGGGCGCACGGCCGAACTCCGTCGGGGCGCCGAGCCGCTCGAGCGCCAGGCGCACGTGCCGCGTCAGGTCGCGAAAGTTCCGGTCCACGTGTCCGATGCCTTGCGAGGGTATCGCGGTGAAAAAACTCAAACAGCCTTCGTCGAGCACAACCGCGGCGCCCCCGCCGACGCGCACGCGCACGGGGTAGCCCTGCGCCTCGAGCCACGCGGCGCCGTCCGCGACGCGCGGCAGCCGCAGGTCCTGCGGGCCCAGGAGCACATGGGCCCGCTGACGCCGCAGGCAGAAGGTCGGCGGCGCCTCATCTGCCGCGACTGCCATCGCCACCGACTCGGCGAGGGACGGAGATAGCGATATGAGTTCCGGATTCTCTGTCGCGTCGAGATAGCGCAATCGGCTTGTCCACCTCAAGTTGGACTATATCGCGCTGCTGCGTTTGCTTGGCAGGTCCGCGCGTGCTATGCTTTGTTGAGTTTGTGCCTCAACTGCGAGGCCGCGATCTTGGGAGGTCTTCTCAGCATGGCCAAGTCGTGCGAGGTGTGTGGCAAGAACGTCAAGTTTGGAAACCTTGTGTCGCACTCGAACATCAAGACGTCCCGCACCTGGATGCCGAACATCCAGACGGTGCGCGCCGTCGTAGACGGCCGCGTGCAGCGGCTCAACGTCTGCACGCGCTGCCTGCGCTCAGGCAAGGTGCAGCGGGCGCTCTAGGCGCTGCGTGCGCGCGCCGGGCGGTCTGCCCCTCTGGGGGCGGGCCGCCCGGCTTTGCTTTCAGGACTCGTCGACATCCCCCTGTACCGCACCCTGATGGCGCGCGCCGCGTCCACCGAACAGGGAGATCAGGCCGAGAAGCAGCGCCCCGACGAACTTCGGCACTCGGACGACATGCACCCGCACCGCATTCCACCCCCGGTATTAGCATATCGGGGAGCGCGGCGCGATGTGACTACCTGCCGCTTGCAGCCCTGAGCTGCGCGATGCGCTCCGCGGGATTCGAATCCCGCGCGAACACGCTGGAACCGGTGACGAGGATGCCCGCGCCCGCCGCCGCCACGTCGCCGGCGTTCTGCGCATTGATGCCTCCGTCCGCCTCGATCGCCAGATCGGGAAAGCGCGTGCGCGCCTCGCGGATCTTCCGCAGCTGGCTCGTGAGCAGAGACTGGCCGCCGAATCCAGGATCGACCGTCATCACGAGCAATAGCTCGATGTCCCCCGCCACTTCTTCGACCAGCGCGAGGGGCGAGCCCGGATTGAGCGCGACCCCCGCCTCTGCGCCGAGGCGGTGGATCTCTTCGACCAGGCGGTGCAAGTGCGGCGTCGCCTCCGCATGCACGATTAGGCGCCGCGCGCCCGCCTCCGCGTAGCGCCCGAGGAGATCCCCGGGGCGCTCTACCATCAGGTGGCACTCGACGGGGAGCGCGGTCTCCGCGCAGACCGCCGCGACGAGCGGGGGGCCGAAGGTCAGGTTGGGCACGAAATGCCCGTCCATCACGTCGAGGTGGAAGATGTCGGCCGTGCTCGCGGCGCGGAGCGCTCCGCGCAGGTCGAGCCAGTCGGCCGTCAGGATCGACGGCGCGATCAGTGCCATCGCTTCGGTCTCCCTTCAATCTCCGCAAGAAATTCGAGATATCGCCGGTAGCGGCCCGCGTCCAGCCTGCCCTCGCCCACCGCCGCGATCACGGCGCAGTCGGGCTCCGCCCGGTGGCGGCAGTCCGCGAAGCGGCAGCCGCGTCCCTGCATCTCAGGGTACAGCATCGGCAGGCGCTCCGGCGGGATGTCCGGCAGGTCAAGGTCGGAGAATCCCGGGGTGTCGGCGATCAGCCGTCCCGGTCCCGCCTCGTAGAGCGTCGCGGCGCGCGTCGTGTGCCGCCCGCGCCGCAGCTTCTCGGTGATGCGCCCGATCTCCACGTCATCCCCGGTAAGGGAGCCCAGGATGCTCGATTTGCCGACGCCACTCTGGCCGGCGAGGACGGCGATCCCTGGCGGGAGCGCCGTGCGCAGGTCCCCGATCCCCTCGCCGGTGCGGGTCGAGACGCGCAGCGCGGTGTAGCCGGCCGCCCGGTACGGTCGCAGGTAGTCTTGCGCCTCCTCTGCCGCGATGAGATCGCACTTGTTCAGGACGACGAGCGTCGTGAGCGCTTGCGCCTCCGCCTGCAGCAGGAGGCGGTCGAGGTCCCCCTGCGAGACCGCCGGATCGCGCACGCAGGTGACTGCGAGCAGGATGCTCGCGTTCGCGACGGGCGGCCGGCCGAGCTGGCTAAGGCGAGCGTGGACCGCGACCACATGCTCGCCCTGCACCGTGACGCGGTCACCCGCGAGCAGCCCATCCTTGCGCAGGCTGCCCTTGGGCCGATACTCCGCGAGGCCCTCCGTGCTGCGGACGAGCGCACGGTCGCCGTAGACGCGGAGTACCACCCCTTCGCTCACTGGACGGTGAAGGCGCCGCCTTGGACCGGCAGGGGCTGAGAGTAGACGAGGTTGCCGTCGACGTACGCCTCGATCCGGCCGTCGCCGTACCAGGTGATGCCGGTGATCGGCGACTGCTGGCCGGGCTGCACGGTCGCGTTCATCAGCGGGCTGGCGCCCGTCGCGTCGACGAGGTAGACCTCGAGCGTGGCGGCGGACTGGCCCGCGTAGGTGACGGTGATGTCCTCGGGACCGCCCAGCGGCCCGCTGCCGCCAGGCGGCGGCGGGCCCTGGCTGACCGTGAGGGTGATTGTCATGTTCTGCGTGACCTGCGTGCCCGGGACGATCGACTGCTGCAGCACGGTGCCGGACGCCGACGTGGAGTACTGGTTCGAGAGCCCATTGACCGTCACGCCGCCGTTCGGCAGCGCGCCGAGGATGTTCTCCGCCTGCTTCAGGGTCTTCCCCGTGAGGTCCGGCACCGTCGCCTGGGTCGCCGTAGGGCCGGAGCTCACCGAGAGCACGATCTTGCCGCCCGCCGGGAGCGTGCCACCTTGCGGCTTCTGCTTGACGACCGTGCCCTGCGGCTGACCAGACTTGACCTGGATGACCTGCACCTTGAAGCCCTGCAGCGCCGCCTGCGCCTGGCCCACCGGCAGGCCGACCACGTTCTGCACGCTGAGCATCTGCGGCCCGTCGGAAACGGTGAGGTCGACGATGCGCCCCTTCTTCACGACATCTCCCGGCGAGGGGTTCTGCAGCACGACCGTGTTCTTCGGCGCCGAGCGGTGCTCGTGTCCGGTCACGATGGCACTCAGGCCCTGCGCCGTCAGCTTCCGCGTCGCCTGCCCAAGCGGCAGGCCCTCGACGTTCGCGACGCGCACGCTGGGCACCGACATCCACGCGGAGAACGCGCGGATGCCCCCGAAGATCAGGGCGATGAGGGCCAGCGCGATGATGACCCACGGCCAGATTCGGCGCCGCCTCGGCTGCGGCTGTGCGCGCCGTCCTGTGCGGGGCTTGGGGTCGTCCGTCGGCGCAGGCGCCTCTTCCTCGCCCATCGGCTCGCCGATCTCCTCGAGCGCGCGGTGCAGGTCCGCGAGCAGGGCGTCGGCGCCCGTGTAGCGCTTGGCTGGGTCCTTCTCGAGGAGGCGCAGGACGATGGCTTCGACGCTGCGGGGAATCTCCGGCCTGCGCCGTCTGGGGGAGACCGGCTCCTCCTGCAGGTGCTTGAGCGCCACCGCGACAGGCGTCGCGCCCTCGAAGGGCGGCTGGCCCGTCAGCATCTCGTAGAGCACGGCACCGAGCGAGTAGAGGTCCGACTTCTCGTCGGTGAAGCCGCCGCGCGCCTGCTCGGGCGCGAAGTAGTGGGCGGAGCCGATCACCGTGTTGGTGTGGACGATCGTCGTTCCGGAGGCGGCGCGCGCGATGCCGAAGTCCGCCACCTTCACGCGGCCCTCGGCCGTCAGGAGGATGTTCTGCGGCTTGATGTCGCGGTGGACGATTCCCTTGCGGTGTGCGGCCTGCAGCGCGCGCGCGACGGACGTCGCGATCTGCAGCGCCCGGCCGACCGGCAGCGGCCCCTGGCGCTGGATGCGCGCCTTGAGCGTCTCGCCCTCGACCAGTTCCATGACGATATAATGCGTGCCGCGCTCTTCCCCGACGTCGTAGACGTGCACCACATTCGGGTGGAGGAGGCTCGCGGCGGATTCCGCCTCCTGGCGGAACCTGCGCACGAACGCCTCGTCCGCGACGAACTCCTCGCGCAGCAGCTTGATCGCCACGGGCCGGTGCAGGAGGGTATCCTCCGCCTTCCACACCCAAGCCATCCCGCCGCCGCCGATCCGGTCCTCGAGGCGGTAGCGTCCGCCCAGCACCTCTCCGTTCACTGGGCCGTCCCTCCCGCTTCTGAGCCCTCGACCATAACCGCCACGACCGTCGTGTTGTCCGGCCCGCCGGCGGCGTTCGCCGCTTCCACGAGCCGCAGCGCCAGGCCGTCGAAGCCGGCCTCGATCTCCTTTTGGATCCTGGATTCCGGCAATGCGTCCGTGAGGCCGTCGGTGCAGAGCAGCACGATGTCGCCCTCCTGCATCTCCTCGCTGCCCTCATCGCAGCTGAACGGCATGAGGCCGAGGTAGCGCGTCAGGACGTGGCGCTGCGGATGCACCTCCGCCTGCTCAGGCGGCAGGCTGCCCCGCCGCACCAGTTCTTCCGCGACCGAATGATCCTGTGTGATGCGCAGGAGGCGGCCGCCCCGGAAGAGGTAGAGGCGCGAATCACCGGCATGGGCATACACGAGCCGGCGCTCCGAAAGGAACGCTGCCGTCATCGTTGTGCCCATGCCTTCGAGATCGCTCTCCTGCCATCTCTCGAGGATGCTGGCGTTCGCCTGCTCGAGGGCGCGGCGCAGCGTCTGCGCATCGACCTCGCGCGACTCCGCCCCGGCCGACAGGAGCGCGACGAGGGTGCTCGTGGCGATGTCGCTCGCGACCTCCCCCGCCCTGCTGCCCCCTACGCCGTCCGCCACTGCCAGGAGCACGCCGCTTCCCAGCGGAACGAGCGCGAAGCTGTCCTCGTTGTGCCTGCGAACGAGGCCCGCGTCCGATGCTGCGGAAAACTCCACCTGCTTCACCTCACTAGCCTCAGGTCAGCGGGGCGACGGGCGCGGCGGCTCCGGCCCGAGGAGCGGACGCGGCCCACGGAAGTCTACCGGCGCTCCGTGCTTGTCGTACCGCCGGCGGAGCTGGCCGCAGGCCGCGTCAACCTCCTGTCCGAGGGTGCGGCGCACCGTCGCGTTGACACCGCGGGCCTGCAGCGTCTGCTGGAAGGCGAGCACGCGCTGGCGCTCGGGCGCATCGTACGGGAATTCCTGCACCGGATTGAGCGGAATCAGGTTGACATGGCCAGGATGGGCCGCGACGATGTCCGCGAGACGCTCCGCCTCGTCGTCGCCGTCGTTCAGCCCGCCGATCAGCAGGAATTCATAGGTGACGCGCCGGCCGGTGCGCGCGAAGTAGGCATCGGTTGCGGCGAGCACATCCGCGATCGGATAGCGCCGGTTCTCAGGCATGATCTGCGAGCGCAATTCGTCCGTCGTCGCGTGCAACGAAAGCGCCAGGTTGATCGGCAGCCCTTCCTCGGCCAGCCGCAGGATCTCGGGAACCAGCCCCACCGTCGAGACCGTCATGTGGCGATAGGAGATCCCGAAGGTGTCTTCATGGTGCAGCCTGCGCAGGAAGCCGAGTACGCCGTCATAGTTGTCGAGCGGCTCTCCCGCGCCCATCATGACGAGCCGGCGCAGTTCCTGCGGCAGCGCGGCGCGCGCCGCCCAGAGAAACTGTTCCACGATCTCCCCGATGCGCAGCGAACGCGTGAAGCCGGACGCTCCCGTCGCGCAGAACCTGCAGCCCTGCCGGCAACCGACCTGGGAAGAGACGCAGGTGCTCGGTCCGAAGCGGTAGGGCAGCAACACCGTCTCCGCCGAACCGTGGTCCGGATAGACGAGAAGCGCCTTGCGGACGCCCCCTTCCGCCTCCTGCTCCATCGCCACCTGCGCCTCGCCGAGCGGAAGCTCGGCTCCGAGTTGCTCGCGCAAACCCTTGGGCAGGTCGGTCATCTCATCGTAGCTGCGCGCGAGCCGCTTGTATGCCCAATGCAAGATCTGGCGGCCGCGAAATGCGGGGAGCCCGCGTGCGGCCAGCCAGTCGTTCAGTTCATTTGGCTCCAGATCGAAGAGAGTCAGCGACTACCACCTGCTCTGTCTGCGCAAGATTCGCCTCGGCCCGCGGTTTTCCCTTTGTCCCGTCCGCGGCCGCACCGGCCGTTCTGACTTCGGCCGCTTCCAGTCCTATTGTGCGCCGTCTCTCAGCCTTGCGGCGAATTTCTTGCGCAGCTTCTGCATCTTCGGCGCGATCACCGCACGGCAGTAGCCATGCCCTGGGTTGCGCAGGAAGTACTCGTGGTGGTATTCCTCCGCCGCGTAGAACTCGCCGGCCGGCAAGACCTCCGTCACCACGCCCGCACCCTCCCACCACGGTTCGCGTTCGAGGGACGCGATCATCTCCTGCGCCGCAGCCCGCTGCTCGCCGGAGTGGCAGAAGACAGCCGAGCGGTATTGCGTGCCGATGTCCGCGCCCTGTCGGTTCAGGGTCGTCGGGTCATGCATGGCGAAAAACACTTCGAGCAGGTCCCGGTAGGAGATCTGCTGCGGATCGAACGTGATCTCAACCGCCTCCGCGTGGCCGCTCGTGCCCGTGCAGACCTGCTCGTAGGTCGGGTGTTCGAGATGGCCTCCGGTGTAGCCGGGCACCGCCCGCTGCACGCCCCTGAGGCCAGAAAAGATCGGCTCGATGCACCAGAAACAGCCGCCGGCAAACGTCGCGGTCTCCACCCGCATCCCGCCCTTCCCTCCGAGCATCGTCGCATGTCCTTGCCCACAAGCTTACGGCCCGCATGGCCCCGCCCAGAACGGCTTCACTCGCGGCGCAGCTGCGCGAAGTACATGCCCGGCAGGAAGAACCCGACCGCCGCCTCGGCGCGCGCCAGCGGAGGCGGCGTCGTGAGGGCCTGCGCCGCGGACTCCCGCAGAACCGCCTGCACCGGTGCGGTCGTCTCCTCCGGCTCGAGCGAGCAGACGGAGTAGGTGACGACGCCGCCGGGCCGCACCGCCTGCAGCGCGCAGCGCAGGAGGTCCGCCTGCAGACGCCCGTTCGCCGCGAGGTCGCGCTCCTGCCTGCGCCACTTCGCGTCGGGGCGCCGGCGCACGACACCGAGCGCCGAGCAGGGAGCGTCGAGCAGCACGGCGTCCTGCCCGCGCGCCGCCGCGGGGAGCTCCCGCGCGTCGCCCTGCTCAAAGCGCGCCGAGAGCTGGAGCCTTTGGCATTCGGCCTGCGCGTCGCGGATCCGCCGCCCGTCGAGGTCCACCCCGAGCACAGCCCCGTCCTGCCGCTCCGCCTGCTGCAGCGTCTTCGTGCCGCGCCCGCAGGCAAGCTCGAGAAACCGCTCGGCCGGACCGATCGCCTCCCCGACCGCCTGTGCGCCCGTGTCCTGTACCTGAAATAGGCCCTCCTCATACCCCGGCAAGGCGCGCACATCTCCCTGCGCCCGCAGCGCGACGGCGTATGGGAGACCCTCGACCGGCTCCGCGGACGGAAGCGCGGCGAGCGCCGTTTCTCGCTCGGCGCGGCGCCGGTTGACCCGCAGGACGAGTGGCGGCGTCTCCTGGTTCTCCTTTAGGATCTGCTCGGCCGCCTCGGGACCGAGCCGCTCCACCCAGCGCCTGACCAGCCACAGGGGGTGCGCGTAGCGCACCGCGAGCGCCTCCAGAGGATCGGCGGGGAGCGCCGGCACGCCGCTTTCTGAGACCCTGCGCAGCACGGCGTTGACGAGGCCGCGCGCCCTCTGGGCGCCGACGTTCTGCGCCGCCT
>JAKAPV010000234.1 GCA_021806845.1 Bacillota bacterium
TTGAGGGGTGCGCGGAGCGGACTGTCTGACGCGTCGACAACAGCCGACAACAGAGGAGGAGGGCGTCAAATGACGGAGCCGGCGCCAGATGCGGTACCGGTGCGGGCGCGGATTGTCCTCATCGAGGACGGGGCTGTGGCGCTCATTGAACGCCAGCGGGCTGGTCGCACCTATTATGCGTTCCCGGGAGGCGGCGTCGACCTTGGAGAGACGCCGGAGGAGGCCGCCGTCCGCGAGGCCCGTGAGGAGCTCGGTCTCACGGTGATGGTCAAGCGCCTGTTGGCCACGGTCCATTTTGACCAAACCGACAGGCCTTCGGGGGCCACTATCCAGCACCACTACCAGGTCGCGGTGGAAGGAGGTAGTTGGGGCACTGGGACGGGTGAGGAATATGGCCCTGATGTAGCGCCTGAAGCGGGTACCTACCGCCCCTGCTGGATACGCCTGAACGAGCTCCTCCGTGTTGATCTGAGACCGCGTGCGCTGGCCGTGGCCCTGGTGGCGCGGGATGAGAGCGTGTGGCCGCTGGTGCTTAGGGACTAGGCGCTGCGGCCCCACCCTTGGGTCAGACCCACCGTTATGACTACGCCTTTGCCACACCAGGTCAGGTGCAATGCCTGTGGTTGCGAACGCGTCAAGATCGCTGACAGGAATTGGCTGATGGAATGTGAAATGTATGCCTGGGAGGTTGGTCACGGTGGACGTCTACCACCCTCGCCTGTTACCTGAGCTTAGGTATACGTACTGCCCGCACTGCCGGGCAGCGCTTGTGGAGAGAGATGGAAACGATGGCATTGTGCGTGCCTCATGTCCTAGTTGTGGCTTTACCCATTACCCGCGTCCCGTTGTAGGAGTCAACACGATTGTGCTTACTGGGGTTGGTGTTGTGGCTCTGCTGCCCCCGGGAGCACCTTTGGATGCGCCGGCGGCTCTGCCTGGCGGCCATGTCGAATATGGTGAGTCGCCCGCACAGGCTGCCATTCGAGAGGTTCGGGAAGAGACAGGTTTGGATACAGTGATCGAGCGTTCTCTCGGCTGGCAGTATCTAGCGACTGCAGAGTATCCGGGCGACATAGTAACGTTCTTCTACGTTGCCCGGGCTGTCGGTGGTAACCTCCGACCGAGCGAGGAAGGGAACCTTGGCGTTTATCCAAAGGCCGAGTTTCCTGCAATCGACCCACGTCGAACAGGCAGCTTAGCCGCTTGGCACAGATTCATTAGCGGAGCAAAGCGCCGCTTGAGTTGAGCCGACGAGAGTAGAAGTATCTTTCGCGCCCTTGTTGCTGCCGCCGCAGGAGCGCAAGGAGTTGGACTTGAGGGTGGGCCTCTGGCAGGTGCCCAGAAAGGCCCAGCGCGGAGATCGCAGGATCACGCATTCCGCATGTCTTTGGCACCGCGTAGCAGGATTTCAGGAGGTCGCTCAGGGCGTGGGATGGGTTGACAGTTAAGGAAGAGTCTAAAGCAAGGACTTCCCACGTGCCGCGGAGAAGAGCGCAGGCATGGGAAGCAACGTCGGATACCGTTCTGGGGTTCTGGGGGTAGTCGGGGCATTGTGCCGGGAGATCGGCCTGGTGGACGTGATCAACGAGGCCGCCGAGTGGCACACACAGGCGAAGATGGGACCAGGCGAGCGGATTCTGTCGCTGATCATGTGCATCTTCGGCGATCGGCGGGCACTGTGGCGGGTCGAGGAGTACTACGAGGACGAGGACGTCGAGATGCTGTTCGGTCGCGGCGTCCAGAGCGGGGACTTCAACGACGACGCCCTGGGGCGCGCGCTCGACAAGCTGCATGAGGCCGGCGCCCAAGGTGTGATGGCGACGCTCGCGATGCGGGCCCTGGCGGTGGAGGAGATCCCGCTGAGCGGCGCACTGCGTTCGGACACAGCGACGATCTCGGTCTGGGGCGAGTATCAGGAGCCCGAGGACGGGGCGATCGAGATCACCTTCGGCCACGCGAAGGAGAACAACCGCGCACACTCCAAGCAGTTGCAGCTAGGTGGAGTGAGCGTCGGGCCTGGCATGCCGCTGCTCGGTCAGGTGCTCTCGGGCAACTCCTCGGATAAGACGTGGAACTTCGAGACGCTGGAGACGCTCTCGCGTCAGCTGGACGCGGAGGATATCGCCCGGCTCGTCTACATTGGGGACTCCCAGATGGTCACGGGGCCGAACCTGCGGCGCATCGCGGACCTGAGATGGCAGTTCGTCTCCCGCCTGCCAAGCACGTACACCCTGGCAGACGAGGTGAAGGCGGCGGCATTCGCAGCGGGACAGTGGATGGAAGTGGGTCAGATCAGCCCTGGCAAGCAGGCGGCATCCTACCGGGTGCAGGAGCGCTCCGGTGCGATCGACGATCGCATATACCGGCTGATTGTCGTGCAGAGTTCCAGCCTTGAGAAGCGCAAGGCGCAGACGTTGCAGCATGCCATCGACAAGGAGCGGGAAGCCATCTTGGCCCAGGCGGCGCACTGGCTAAAGCAGCCTTTCTCCTGCCAGGAGGACGCCGAAGCCGCAGTGGCCGTCTTTGCCGGCAAGGTGCCCCGCTACTGGGGGGTCCAAACCGAGATCAACGCCCAGGAGGTCGTCCTGAAGCGCCCCCAGCGGGGGCGGCCGCGCAAGGGGGAGGAGCCGCCGCGCGTGACCCGATACACCATCGAGCTACGGCTCGGCGGCCAGCAGAACGACGTGATCCAGCCCGAGAAGGAGCGTCTCTCCACGTTCGTGCTGATCACGAACGTTCCGCTGCAGTGCAAGACCGCCGAGGAAGTCCTGCGCGACTACCACAGCCAGTTCCTCGCGGAGCAGAATTGGAGATTCATCAAGGTGCCGTGGCACCTCTCGCCGATCTTCCTCAAGCTGCCGCGCCGCGTTGAGGCCTTCGCATACGTCCTCTTCTTCGCCCTGATCATCTACCGCCTGATCCAGCACCGCGCCCGCGCCTCGCTCGATACGTCATCACAGAAGAAGATGCTACTGCCAGGCGGGATCTGGCGTGCCACGCCGACCACGGATCAGCTCCTCGACATGCTCCGGCGCGTCGAGGTCCGCCTCGCCATAGATGACCACGGGTTGGGCCACCGTTCGATCTCCCGCCTCAGACCGGAGATCCGTCGCGTCTTCGAATTGCTGCACATCAACCCGACGATCCTCACCCAGCCGTACCTCGCGTAGCCCGTGTGCAGTCGCCGGGAAATTCAACGTACCGACGCTCCCAACATGCGAAATGCCTGGCAGGATGCACGGGATCGCGCGAAGCTACATCTCCCGCATCGAAAAGAGGGTCTTGAGCAGGCTGGAAACGGAGGACCTGCGGTAGGGGTGGACGGAGGACCAGGAGAACTTCTCCATTCAAGCATCCTTCCTTGCGGCAATAGAGGTGAGGGCCCCTCGGTGACATTCGAGACGGGGTACCGGTCAGAACTGCTCTAGGCGCTGTGCTTGTGGCTTCGGAGTTACCCTCCCTGACTCAAAACAACCTCCAGGGCGTCCTCGGACTCCGAGATGGCCTCCGCGGTGGGGGGATCGCGCGTAAGGCTCTGCAGGATGCTGTTCGCATTCTTGAGGAGTATTCGCAGGATCGCCACTGGAGGCAGATGCGGGACTCGCCGCTCCGACGCCGTTGACAAGGCAGCTTCACTGACCATCGAATATATGCGCGCATCGGTACTCCCGGATGCTTCACCGCCGTACCTCAAAACCATCGCATCATGCCGGCACCCCAAAGCAGGCCTCCAGCGAACGCGGTGAACAACATGAGGTCGCCGCGGGACAGACCCTTTTCTTGTCTCCAGGACTGCAGCGCTAGCGGGATGGTGGCTGCGGACGTATTGCCGAGGTCGGCGACGCACGACGCCACCCGATCGGAAGGAAGCCCTAGTCTTTCCGCCAGAGCGGACATGATCCGTCCGTTCGCTTGATGCGGCACCAGCACTGCCAAATCCTCAACCCGCAGTTCCATGCGGCTTAGGACGGTGTGGGCCGCTTCAGCCATGCGCTGCACGGCCACCTTGAAGACTACAGGACCGTCCTGATGGATATACGGAGAGGCGGACGCGCCCAGATCCTCAAGTACACCCTGGGGGCTCCGCTGGTGCGGAAGTACCGCGAGGTGGGCGAGGCCGCCATCCGCATGCAGATCGAAATCGAGCAGACCATATCCTGGCGGCACGGGCCCAAGCACGACCGCCCCGGCTCCATCGCCGAACAGGATGCAGGTGTTTCGATCGGTGTAGTCAACGTGTCGGGACAAGACATCGGCCCCTATGACGAGTACATGCCGGTAGGCACCGCTTGCAATGAATTGGCTTCCCGTGACCATACCGTATAGAAATCCTGCGCACACGCCGTTGAGGTCGAAGGCCGCTGCTCGCTCCGCCTTGAGCTGCCTCTGGACGAGGGCGGCGGTCGGCGGGAAGAAGAGATCCGGAGTCGAGGTCGCCACGATGATCAGGTCGATCTCCTCTGCACCGATCCCCGCGTCGGCGAGCGCATTCTGGGCTGCCCGCGCCGCAAGCTGGCTGGTTCCTTGTCCGCTATCCGCAACGCGCCGTTCATGGATGCCCGTCCGCGAGCGGATCCAGTCGTCAGTGGTTTCTACCAGGGCTTCTAGTTCGGGGTTCGTAAGGCGCTTTTCAGGCACATATGCGC
>JAKAPV010000235.1 GCA_021806845.1 Bacillota bacterium
GGCAAGTTCGTCCGTCAGACTGGCGGCCACGGCCAGTACGGCCACTGCTGGCTGCGGATCGTGCCGCAGGAGCCCGGAGCGGGCTACGTCTTCGACAACAAGATCGTCGGCGGCGTGGTGCCCAAGGAGTACATCCCGGCGATCGAGGCCGGCGTGCGCGAGGCGATGGAGACAGGCGTCCTGGCCGGTTACCCGGTCGTGGACGTCAAGGTCGAGGTCTTCGACGGCTCGTACCACGACGTCGACTCGTCCGAGATGGCCTTCAAGATCGCCGGTTCGATGGGCTTCAAGGAGGGTGCGCGCAAGGCGAACCCCGTGCTGCTCGAGCCTGTGATGAAGGTCGAGGTTGTCGTCCCCGAAGACTACATGGGCGACGTCATCGGCGACCTGAACGCGCGGCGCGGGCGCATCGAAGGCCTTGAGGCGCGCGGCAACGCGCAGGCCATCCGCGGCTTCGTGCCGCTTGGCGAAATGTTCGGCTACGCGACAGACCTGCGTTCGAAGACGCAGGGACGCGGCACCTACACCATGCAGTTCGACCACTACGAACAGGTGCCGAAGCACGTCGCCGAGGAGATCCAGAAGCTCCGCAGCGGGGGCAAGTCCTGACCCGAAGGTAGGTAAGGAGGCTGTTTTCGATGGCGAAGAAGAAGTACGAGCGCACGAAGCCACACGTGAATGTGGGGACGATCGGGCACGTGGACCACGGCAAGACGACGCTGACGGCTGCGATCACGCGGGTTTTGGCGCAGTCGGGCAAGGCGGAGTTCATGGCGTACGACGCGATCGACAAGGCTCCGGAGGAGCGCGAGCGCGGCATCACGATCGCGACGGCGCACGTGGAGTACGAGACGGACGCGCGGCACTACGCGCACGTGGACTGCCCGGGCCATGCCGACTACGTGAAGAACATGATCACGGGCGCGGCGCAGATGGACGGGGCGATCCTGGTGGTGTCGGCGGCGGACGGCCCGATGCCGCAGACGCGCGAGCACATTCTGCTGGCGTACCAGGTTGGCGTGCCGAACATCGTGGTGTTTCTGAACAAGGCGGACATGGTGGACGACCCGGAGCTGTTGGAGCTGGTGGAGCTCGAGGTGCGCGAACTGCTGTCCTCGTACCACTTCGACGGAGACGGTGCGCCGGTCGTGATCGGCTCGGCGCTGAAGGCGCTGGAGTGCGGCTGCGGCAAGCGCGAGTGCGCATCGTGCGGGAAGATCTGGGAGCTGATGGACGCGGTGGACGCGTACGTTCCGACGCCGGTGCGCGACACCGACAAGCCGTTCCTGATGCCGGTGGAGGACGTCTTCACGATCACCGGGCGCGGCACGGTGGCGACGGGCCGCGTGGAGCGCGGCACGGTGAAGGTCGGGGAGGAAGTCGAGATCGTGGGACTCGCCGAGAAGGCGAAGAAGACGGTCGTGACGGGCGTGGAGATGTTCCGCAAGCTGCTCGACCAGGGCGTTGCGGGCGACAACATCGGCTGCCTCTTGCGCGGTGTCGACAAGGCGGAGATCGAGCGCGGCCAGGTGCTGGCGAAGCCGGGTTCGGTGAAGCCGCACACGAAGTTCAAGGCCGAGGTGTATGTGCTCTCGAAGGAGGAGGGCGGCCGGCACACGCCGTTCTTCAACGGCTACCGCCCGCAGTTCTACTTCCGCACGACGGACGTGACGGGTGTCGTGACGCTGCCCGACGGCGTTGAGATGGTCATGCCGGGCGACAACGTCCAGATGTCGATCGAGCTGATCAACTCCATCGCGATGGAGGACGGTCTGCGCTTCGCCATCCGCGAAGGCGGCCGTACCGTAGGCGCTGGCGTCGTCACCGCCATCGCCGAGTAAGGAGGCGAGCACTTGCCCGCCCAGAAAATCCGCATTCGCCTCAAGGCATTCGACCACAAGGTGCTCGACCAGTCCGCAGAACGCATCGTCGAGACGGCGAAGCGGACGGGGGCCGGAGTTGCCGGCCCCGTCCCGCTGCCCACCGAGAAGAGCATCTACACCGTCCTGACAGCTCCGAACGGCGAGAAGGACATCCGGGAGCAGTTCGAGATGCGGACGCACAAGCGCCTCATCGACATCCTGGATGCGACGCCCAAGACGGTAGACGCGCTGATGCGCCTCGACCTGCCGGCCGGAGTGGACATCGAAATCAAGCTCTAGCCGGGAGGTAGGCGCAGTTGAAGGGGATCATCGGGCGAAAGCTCGGCATGACGCGGATCTTCGACGAAACCGGGCGCTCTGTCCCGGTGACCGTCATCGAGGCGGGGCCCTGCCCTGTCGTCCGCGTGAAGGCGGAGGTGCAGGACGGCTACCGCGCCGCAGTGATCGGCTTCGGCCGTATGCGGCGGGCCAGCCGGCCCTACGCCGGTCAGTTCAAGAACGCGGAGGGCGCACCGCCCCGGCTCCTGCGGGAGATGCGGCTCTCCGAAGGCGAGGAGGCACCGGAGGGCGAGGTGCGGGTCGACATCTTCTCCGCTGGAGAGTACGTCGACGTGCGCGGCCGCTCAAAGGGGCACGGCTTCTCGGGCGGCATCAAGCGCTGGGGCTTCCACCGGGGGCCGATGTCGCACGGTTCCAAGTACCACCGCGGTCCCGGGTCGCTCTCATCCCGCATGTCTGGCGGCGGCGGCAAGGTCTTCAAGGGGCGCCGCCTGCCCGGTCAGTACGGCAACGTGCGCGTGACGGTGCAGGCGCTGCAGGTCGTGAGCGTCGACCCAGAGCGCAACCTGATCCTGATCCGCGGCGCCGTCCCCGGCGTCCGCGGCGCGATCGTCGAGATCCGCCAGAGTGTCAAGAGAAGGGGGAAGAAAGCGTGAAGACGCAGGTCTTCAACCAGGCGGGCGAGCCCGTCGGCGAGATCGAGCTCGCGGATAGCGTCTGGAACGCGCCGTCGAACCCCGGTCTCGTGCACCAGGCGGTCGTCGCCACGCTCGCGAACCAGCGGCACGGCACGTCCGACACCAAGACGCGCACCGAGGTGCGCGGCGGCGGACGCAAGCCGTGGCGGCAGAAGGGAACCGGCCGCGCGCGCGCGGGCTCCACGCGGAGTCCTCTCTGGCGCAAGGGCGGCATCACCTTCGGACCGCACCCGCGCAGCTACCGTCAGGATCTACCGCGCAAGATGCGCCGCGCCGCACTTCGGGCCGCGCTCTCCGCGCGGGCCCAGGCCGGCGACCTCGTCGTGCTCGAGAGCCTGCAGCTCTCCGGACCCAAGACCAAGGAGTTCGCCGCTGTGCTGAAGGCGCTGCAGGCCGAGCGCGCGCTCTTTGTCACCGAGGCCGCCCGCACGGAGTTGACGCTCTCGGCGTGCAACCTCGCCAAGGCAGCCGCGATGGTCGCGCAAGACCTCAGCGTGCACGCCGTTCTGCGCTATCCGAAGCTAGTGTGCACGCGCGACGCCGTCGCGCGCATCGAGGAGGTGCTCGGCTGATGGAGAGCAGCGAAGTCCTCGTTCGGCCGATCATCACCGAGAAGTCGAACGAGCAGATGGCGCTCGGCAAGTACACCTTCCGGGTCGCGCTGACGGCCACGAAGCCGCAGATCAAGAAGGCTGTCGAGGAAATCTTCAAGGTCAACGTCGTCTCGGTCCACACCATGCGGGTGCAAGGCAAGCAGCGCCGCCAGGGCGTCATGAGCAGCGCCAAGGGCTACACGTCCAACTGGAAGAAGGCCGTCGTGCAGCTGCGCCCGGGTCAGAGCATCCAGCTCTTCGAGGGGGTGTAAGGGATGGCGGTACGCAAGGTCAAGCCGACGTCCCCGGGCGTCCGCTCGGTGGCTCTGCCCGGCTTCGAGGAGATCACGCGTCCGAAGCCTGAAAAGAGCCTGACCCGCGGCAAGGGCACGACGGGCGGACGCAACACCTACGGGCGCATGACAGTTCGCCACCGCGGCGGCGGCCACAAGCGCACCTACCGCGTGATCGACTTCCGGCGCCAGAAGGATGGCGTGCCGGCCACGGTCGTCTCGATCGAGTACGACCCGAACCGCACGGCGCGCATCGCGCTGTTGCACTACGCCGACGGCGAGAAGGCATACATCCTGGCTCCCGTCGGCCTCGCGGTCGGCGACGTGGTGCGCTCCGGCGAAGGCTCGGACATCCGTCCGGGCAACGCGATGGAGATCCGCCACATGCCGCTCGGCACGCAGGTGCACTGCATCGAGATGATCCCCGGTCGGGGAGCGCAGATGGTGCGGTCGGCCGGCGCGAGTGCGCAGATCATGGCCCGTGAGGGCGGGATGGCGCTCCTGCGCCTGCCGTCCGGCGAGCAGCGCTACGTGCGCGAGATTTGCCGGGCGACGATCGGCCAGGTCGGCAACCTCGACCACGAGAACCAGCAGGGCGGCAAGGCGGGACGGACACGCTGGAAGGGCAAGCGCCCGCACGTCCGGGGCGTCGTGATGAACCCCGTCGACCACCCGCACGGCGGCGGCGAGGGCAAGAGCCCGATCGGCCGCAAGGCGCCGGTCTCGCCGTGGGGCGTCAAGATGGGCACCAAGACGCGCAAGAAGAAGAAGCACTCCGAGCGCTACATCGTCTCGCATCGGAAGAAGTAAGGAGGGGATCGCATGGGACGCTCGCTGAAGAAGGGACCGTACGTGCCGG
>JAKAPV010000236.1 GCA_021806845.1 Bacillota bacterium
TGGGCGCATGATACGGCGGGATTCGGCCCGCCTGCAGATTCTGAACCTCTTACGTCCTAAGGGGCCCTTGGGCGGCGAGAACGAACACAGAGCCAAGCTCTGCGCCTTGGCCCTCGGAGGACAGGCACGGAGGAAGCGTACGCGCAAACATCCAAGCAGGGGCGGACGTGGCAACGGAGTTTCCCGAGATGCTTCCCGAACACAGGAGTTTATCTGCAGGCAGTACATCTTCCTTGTCGCATCCTCTCTCGGGCGCTGGGCCGAGAAGAAGGGCTCAAGTGGGCTCGAGGCGTACTGTGCGAGAAGAATTCCGCCACCAACGACGGCCTTGTGGCGTCGATCGGGCAGCGTTGCATTGGAGAACGCCCGGGACCTGAGCACCGCACGAGAGGGGAGGCGAATGATGAACCGATCTGAAAGGCCAGCGCACCTGGGACCGGCATATGCGTCCCAGTTCGCGGACCCGAGTGTGGTCAAGGCCTACGCGTACCGTCCTCCGTATCCGGCTGAGGTGTTCGCAATCCTCCTGGGGCTGGTCAGCGATCGGCAGAGAATCGTGCTCGATTTGGGCTGCGGACGCGGCGAGATCGCGCGCGGGATCGTACCGGACGTCGACCGAGTGGACGCTGTTGATCCCTCTGCCGCGATGATCGCCGCCGGCAGGACTCTGCCCGGCGGCGATCATCCGCGACTGCGCTGGATCTGTGCGAGGGGCGAGGATGCCCCATTCGATGCTCCCTACGCTCTCGCAGCTGCGGGCAACAGCCTGCACTGGATGGAGTGGGCGCAACTATTTCCGCGGCTGGCTGCGGCCCTGTCACCCGGCGCCTACCTCGCCGTGGTTGGAGTGGGCAGCGGTCCAAATCCGTGGGACGGGCAGCTGCGCGCCTTGATCGGGAAGTTTTCCACCAATCGGGAGTTCAAGCCGTACGACCTCATCGCGGAGCTGGAGGCGAGAGGCCTCTTCGCGCGCGAGGGAAGGCGAGATGTCGGGCCGGCGCCATACGAGCGCCCAGTACATGAGTACATCGAGTCCATCCATTCGCAAAACGGCTTCTCCCGGGACCGCATGGAACCGTCCGCGGCCACGGCGTTCGATGAACAGGTGCACGCCTTGGTCGAGCCCTTCGCGGAGCGCGGCATCCTGCACCTGACGTCCGTCGGGGAGGTCACCTGGGGAAGGCCGAGCGACGCGGGGCAGGCATGAGCCCCGCGAGCTTAGTAGGCAGGCGGCGTCCAGCCCCCGACCGCCGTCCAGGTCGCACCACCGTCTCTGGTCTGCATGAGGCTGATATACGGGCCGCCGGGCCTGCCCTGCAATAGCGCATATCCTATGCGGGCTCCTGCAAAGCTGACGCTGAGCGGTTCCTCTACCTCGAGTTCCCTTACGAGGGGCGTAACAATCCAGTTACGACCGCCGTCGTCACTCCCGTAGAGGCCGCCCCTGGACGACCAAAGCCAGCCTCGGCTGCCCGGGAGGAACGTCATGCCTTGGAATGCCCCTGAGCTGAGGACCGACCCACTCACGCTGGCCGGCACAGTCAGGATGTGATCCCACGTCTTGCCGCCATCCGACGTCTCGTAGAAGTACTTTGCCTGGACAGTGACCGCAGAGAGCAGCGTCATCTCCTGTCCCACACAGACGAGCAACGCTTTCTGCCCGCCCAGCGACGCGACTCCGCCGAGCGATGGTGAACTGCCCAGCGCGTCTCCCGAACAGGGGGCGCTCACTTGGGCCTGCATCAGCTCCGGGCCTCGGGAGGCGGCAGTCAACCGGTAGAGGCGTACGTTCAAGGGGTTCGATCTGTACGGGGCGATGGCCCACCCGCTCCGCCCGACGAAGGAGAAGGAAGTGCTGCGCGGCCCGCCCTGCTTCCAGTGGGCGCCGCCGTCGCCGGTCTGCAGGGCATGGATGGTGCAGTCGGTGAACGGGTAGCCGCCAGACCTGACGCAGGTCTCGAACGTGAACCAGCCTCGCCCGGAACTGGAGGTGTCGACGAATGGATCCGCGACGTAAAGTCTCCTTTCCGGAAGGCGCAGACGCACTCGCCACGTCCTGCCGCCGTCCGAGGTCGCAGCGAGGTATACGGTGTTGGTTGCCCCGTTGACGCCGGTCATGATGCCCGAGCGCGCTGTCCAGAACGAGATCGCGGACGGCAGGAAGTCCTTCGGGAGAGTCGATGCCTGGGGCACAGCCGCCCCGCAGCCGCCCAGGACAAAGAGCGCACATCCGAGCAGAGGCATGAGTTTGCGCACTAGAGAGTCCACTCCTGACGTGTTGGAGGCGTCAAATCCTATCCGGATCAGCGCTCAGCCACCTGCCGCCAGTGCGCGCCGCCGTCGGCCGTCGCAAAGAGCCTGCCGTTTTCGGTCCAGAGATACGCGGCGGTCGGCCCGAGCGGACTCACGTCGCCAACGCTGCCCAGGGCGGCCGGCAACGTGTATACGCTGAACTGCTTCGGTCCCGGGCCAAACTCGTAAACTCTCCCCACCTGCGTCGGGGATCCGGAGAACACGACCCAAAGCGTGCCGCCGCCCACGGCCGTTTGCGCCGCCGCGTAGATTCCCGCGGGAGATCCTTTCCCGCGCCTCTGCGGCGCGAGTTTGAGGATGAGACGTTGCGTCAGCCGCGCGAGGGGCCTGTCCACGAGTTCCTCCGCGCAAATGGCCGCCGGCTGCCCCCCCACGCCTGCCCTGTGCCACGACTTGCCGCCGTCGCGCGTCGCGTAATCGATCCAGCCGTTGGGTCCGGCGGCTGACGTGCAGCCTGTTTTTGGTCCCGAGAACGCGAGACTGGAGAGTCCAAAGCCGTAGGGTGCGCTCGGTCCGGCCGCGCGCGAGAAGGTCACGCCGCCGTCATGCGAGACGTACAGGCTTCTGCCGGCGCCGACGAGCAGGGTTCCTGGTTTCGTCACCGCAAGCGCGTAATAGCCAGCAGGCACAGACGCCGGCAGGGCGCCGACCTTACGCCAGCTCCTGCCGCCGTTTTCCGTCTGCACCACTGCCTTCGCGTTGCCCGCGGCCCCGAGGCCGTAACCGACCTCAGCGCTCGGAAACACGACCCCGCCGACCGGCGCGAGCGGTACAGGAGTCAGGGTTGCATGCCACGTAGTGCCCCCGTCCCCGGTTGACTGCACCTGGAACTGCGTTGCAGGTCCCGCAATGCCGACCGTCGGCACGCCGGTCAAGAGCCACGCACGCATCGGAGAGAGCATGTCGAGGAACATCGGCATGACAGCCGCCGCCCCCGGGATCGGCGCCTTCGAGAGCTGCCACGTCTTGCCTCCGTCCGACGTGGCATCCAGCGTGAGGGTGCCGTCGCCGCACACATAGCAGACGCCCAGCATCACCGCGTGACTTCCGTCGACCGCGGCCAAGGGGCCCGGCGACGTCCCAGGACCTTTGGCGACGCCTGTGGGGTTCCCAGGGGCCGTGATCCCCCCGAACAGCGGCACCCCCAGCACCGGTGACCACGTCGCACCGTAGTCTGGGCTGCGGTACAGCGTATAGGACTCGCGGGTCATCGCGCCCTCTCCGCCCACGACCATCCACGCGCCGCCGTCCTTTGTACAGACGAGCTGCCGCGCGTAGCCGGCCGCCTGCAACGTCGTGCCTGCGGACCATGTCGCCCCGCCATCGCGAGTACTTTGAATGTTCAGGCCGAACCCGCTCGAGGGGAGAGATACGGCGATCCCATCCTGCAGGCTGAAAAAGCAGGCTGCTTCCACCGGTCCTGCGGCGATCGTCCGCCACGATGCGCCTCCATCCTGCGTCTTGAGGACGGAGTATGATACCGGTCCTCCGTTGCCAACCTCCGATTCGGCGTAGCCCACAAGTTCGCTGAAGAACTGAACCGCCGCGAGGGGCTGCGGACCCACGCGCCGCCAAGTCTGGCCGTTTAGGGCCAGAAGTCCCGCACTTGTCGCCGCGAATCCCGTCGTTGGCGAGAGCATGGAGAAGTCGGTGACATTGCCGCTGCCGACGAACTGGGTATGCCACGAGGCTCCGCCGTCGCTCGTCGCGAGGATGACGCCCAGCCCCCCCAGCCACCCGTGCCGCGCGTCTGCGAACTGCATGGTGGAGATGCCGAGCGGCGTACCATCGCTGAGGGTTGCCTGGGCTATCGAGGGGGTGCGTTTCAGGACAGCGGAGAGGGAGACTTCACTCTGCCCGTGCGGTGGTGCTGCCGAGAGGCCGCAGGCCGAAGACAACACGGCCGCCAGCACGATGACAGCCGCGGTGCGCAGGCGCCCCGCACGCCATCCATGACGCGTTCCGCCACGTCGCCACTCCCGGTGCATCCTCGTGCCCCCTTTGGCGTGCTGCACAGCCTCATCGGTCGGTGACGCTCCTCAGATGTTGCTCCAGGCGGCGACTTCCCGCCGGAGCTCGTCGGGCAGCGGCTGACGGAGGAGCGCCTGCACTGCCCCTTCTTGCGCCCCGTGACCCCGGATGAACTTGCAGAGCATATCTGCCTGCTCGCGGCGTTTCATGAGGTGGTAGGCCACCGCCCAAACTTCCGGGCTCGCGACCGGCAGTCCCCGCCACATGGAATGGACCAGCGTAGGC
>JAKAPV010000237.1 GCA_021806845.1 Bacillota bacterium
GCTGCACTGGTCACCGCAAAGGGCGGCCGTCCTGTCGGCTGGCTGCCGCTCGCAGCGACCCTCGTGGCGTGGCGGCGCACATGGGAGGACGAGCATGTGGCCCACCGCGTCAGGGGCCCGCACCGCACCCGTACCGCCGCCGCTGTCTCTGCGGCTGACGCGGCGGACGGAAACGCAAACTAGAGGCGCGGAGCGCCTAGAGACCTCTTCTCTGTGTAAAATCGGCGGCGACGTCCAGCCGTTTCCAGCAGGGCTGCCGCGCACAGGAGCGAAACGGGGTCTTGTACCCGTTATGCAGCCCGACTCCGCAATGCAAAAACGGAGGAGCAACGCGTGCGGTTTCTCTCGTTGTTCAAGCCAGAGTACATTTATCAGCCCCGCCAGGTGCTGCGCCGCATCCGCCTCACGTCGCGGCGCATCGCAGAAGATGAATGCGTTGTCGATCTGCCGTGGGGCCTGAGCCTAGTCGTCAACCCGCATGAGCTGATCGGCAACTGCGTCGCCAGGCTCGGAGTCTATGACCTTACCGTCAGCGAGGCGCTCTGGCGCCTTCTGGACCCCGGCGATACGGCCGTCGACATCGGCAGCAACATCGGTTACACGGCGAGCATCCTCGCCCGGCGCAGCGGCCCCAATGGGCGCGTCTACTGCTTTGAGCCGCACCCGGACATCTTCCGGCGCCTCGAGCGCAACATCTCTCAGTGGAGACTTCCCGTCATCGCGCGCAACGTCGCCGTCTCCAGCGAGGAGGGAACGGCGGAACTGCGCGTCCCCCGCTACTTTCCGGGCAACCAGGGCACGGCGTCGCTCGCGATGGCGCCGAGCGGCGCCGCGCAGGGCATCACGGTGCAGTGCGCCACCTTGGACGCCATGGCCGACATCAAAGGTCCGATCAGCGTTCTCAAGGTCGACGTCGAAGGCCATGAGCCGGCCGTCTTTCGCGGCGCCATGCAGCGGCTCGCGCGCGGTGAGATCCGCGACATCGTCTTCGAAGACCACGGCGTCTACCCGACGCCCGCCATGAAGCTGCTGACAGCCCAGGGCTACCGCCTCTACCTCCTGCGCCACCGCTTCCGCGGTCCCTTCCTCGCGACCCCCGAGGGCGCGAAGGACCGGGGAGACCCCCCGAATTACCTCGCGACGCGAGACCCGCAGCGCGCGGAGAGGCGCTTTGCGCAATCCGGCTGGCAACTGTTGACGCGCAGCAGGACGCAAAGCCAGTCTATCCCAGGTAAGGCAGGGAATTCGGAAAGACATGCCTAAGACATTCCCGAAGCCGTAAAAGCGGCGGACGGGAGTGTGGCGCATGCCCTCTGAACGAACCGACGCGGACGCCCGCTGGGTTTCCATGTCCCGGTCCTCAGGTCTTCAGATCCACGCCTCGGGTCCCAACATCGACGTGACGCAATTGCCCCCTGGCGAGGGAACCGTCCTGCGCCGCGGCGGCAACCTGCAGGAAGAAGAGGCCCTGTTCGGCTGGCACCCGCAGTGGCTGCCGGGCGCCGCCGCCACCGAGCGGCGCGACTCTTTGGGCGAGCAGCCCGTCTCCCAGGTGCCGCTGCGCGAGAAGGTCGAATTCGTGCGCGCGCTGCAGGCCAAGCTGACGGGGCGCGATCCGCGCATCGTCCAGACGGACGTCCTCTACCGCGAGGTCACCGAGCAGCGCCGCATCGCGACGGACCGCTTCGACCGCGAGAGCCGCCTGAGCCGCGTGCTGCTCTTTGCGGTTGCCGTCGTGCATGATGGCGGCCGCACGGACATGAACCGCCTCGTCAGGGCCGGATCGGGCGGGTTCGAGGTCGTCAGCGGCGTCAGCGACGCCGAACTCGACGCGATGGTCGAGGAAGCGGTGCGGGTACTCGGCGCGGAGTCGATCGAGCCCGGCAGCTACCGGGTCGTGACGCATCCCGAAGTGTCCGGCGTCATCGCCCACGAGGCCTTCGGCCACGGCGTCGAGATGGACCTCTTCCTCTCCGGACGGGCGCGGGCGGGTCGCTACATGGGCACCCGCGTCGGCAGCGACCTCGTGACGATCGTCGACGATCCCACCGTCGAGGGCGGCTACGGGAGCTATCCCTTCGACGACGATGGCACGCCCGCCGCACCCCATGACATCGTCTCGGGCGGCATCCTCACGCAGGGCCTCTCCGACGCGGAGGTGGCCTCTGCCCTCGGAGCCTCGGGAGGCAACGGCAGGCGTCAGGACTATACCCGCAAAGTGTACCCGCGCATGTCGAACACGTTCTTCCGACCCGGCGGCGTAAGCGTTGAGGAACTGATCCGGGGCGTCGACCGCGGCGTCTACCTCAGGCAGGTCAGCTCGGGCATGGAGGATCCCTTGAACTGGGGCATGCAGGTCATCTGCCATCACGGTGAGGAGATCCGCGACGGCGCGCTCACCGGCCGGCTCTACCGCACGATGCCGGTGACCGGCTACGTCCCCGAGGTGCTTTCGAGCGTCGACGGCGTGGCCGGGGACTTCGAACTCACCCCTGGCACCTGCGGCAAGGGCTGGAAGGAGTGGGTACCCGTGACGTCAGGCGGACCGCATCTGCGCATGACTGTGCGACTCGGATGAGGCGCGCGATCACCCCCCCGGCCGACGAGTGGGTCCTCCTCGAGGAAGAAGGGAACGCCCACCAGCTCTACTGGCGCAAGGGAAGCCTGCACGCGGTGCGCGACGTGACGTCGCGCTCGGCGCGCGCCGAGCTCTATTGCGACCAGGGCGGCCAGCGCGGCGCAGCTACGGCGCACCTTGCAGGCGACGAGCACGACGGCCAGCGCCTGTCGGACGCACGGCTGGCGGCCGAGCTCGCGTTGAACCCGGCCTATCGCCTGCCGCAGGGGGCGGCCGACTATCCGGCGATCGCGCTCGGTGACGAGGCGCTCCCCTCGCGCGACGCGCTGGAGTCGTGGGGCAGCGCTCTGCATCGCGCTGCGGCGGAAGCGGGCGTCCACCTGAGCACGCTCGAAGTCTTCGCGGAGCGCCAGCACCACCAGCTCGAGGCATCGAACGGCCGCAGCCACGCGTGGGACGCGGTACACTACGCCGCCGACGTCATCCTCTCTTGCGGCGAGGGAGATGCGGCCGTCGAACTGCGGCTCTCCCCCACCTCCCGCCGCCTGCAGGACCTCCTGCGGGCAGACCGGCTCGCGACAGCGGCACAGGCCGTCCGCGACCGCGGCGGCGCCGCCCTGCCGCCGAGCGGCGCCATGCCGGTAATCCTGCCTGCGGCGGAACTGCAGTACCTCATCTTGGTGCTGCGCGCCCACACGAGCGCAGAACTGCGCTACACGGGCGCGCTGCAAAAGCAGATTGGCGACGCCCTGATCGACTGCCAGGGCGATCCCTTGACGCTGCGCATGAACCCCTTGATTCCGCATGCGGTCGCGTCGCGCCCGACCGACGGCAGCACTGTGCCGGCCGCCGCCCGCACCCTGATCGAAGGGGGCGTCCTGCGGGCATTCCACGCGACGCCGCAATTCGCAGCCTACCTGGACCTGCCGCCGACCGGTCCGCTCGGCACCCTCGAGGTATCGGCGGGCACGAGCAACTATGATGATCTCACCGCGCAGGGACCGGTGCTGGAGGTGGTGTCGTTCTCCTCGAACATGCCGGACCCCTTGTCCGGCGACTTCGCCGCCGAGATCAAGATGGGCTACCTGCACCAGGGAGGACGCAAGATCCCGATCGCCCAGGGCAGCGTTTCCGGCAATGTCTTCACGGCCCTCGGACACTGCCGGATGTCGCGCGAGACGGAGCTCGTCGACGGCTACCTCGGCCCGCGCTGGATCCGCTTTCAAGCACTGCAGGTCGCCGGAGGCTGAACGTCGGGCGTGCAAGGGAGCCGCTGTCGCGATGCGACGGCGGCTCCCTTGCACGCGGACATCTTCCCTAAACGTACTGGATGCGCGGGTCTGCGAGGGCCAGGAGGATGTCCGCAAGGAGGCTTCCCAGGATCGTCACTGCGCCGATGACGACCACGAGGTCGACCGCCGTGCCGTAGTCGAAGCCCGCGAGCGTCTCGAGGAACGCCAACCCAAGGCCCTGCATGCCGTATACAAACTCGATCACGATGACGTTGTTGAAGAGGTTCGGCAGCGACATCCCGGCGATCGTGATCGCGGGCAGGAGCGCGTTGCGCAGCACGTGGACGGTGATCACCTGGTCCTCCGGCAAGCCCTTCGCACGCGCCGTCCGCACGTAGTCCGCGCGCAGCGCCTCCTCGATCGCGCTGCGGAAGTAGATCGACCAGGTGGCGATCGTCGTGAGGGCAAGCGTCATGACCGGCAGCACCATCGCGGCCAGCCAGTTGCCGAAGCCCTGCGAGGTCGGATCCAGGTTCGGGCCGGAGGCAGGCAGCCACAGAAGGTCGATGGCGAAGACGAAGATCAGCACGAAGGCCACCCAGAACGAGGGCAGCGTGTAGAGGATGTACGCGAGGAGCGATGAGGCGCGGTCGAAGAAGGACCCGGGATGGCGGGCCTGCAGGTAGGCAAGGCCGGATGCGGCCAGGGCGGCCACGATGGAGCCAAGTACCAGCAGTTCGAGGGAC
>JAKAPV010000238.1 GCA_021806845.1 Bacillota bacterium
CCTCCTCCAAGGTGGCCTCATTATACCGACCGCCAAAGTCGGGTGTCAACGCGAGGCTCCACGCGGTGTACTTGCCGGTGGGACAAGGTGTAGTTATAATAAACTTTCATCCTATTGACGAACACGCCCTCTGGCCCCTACCGTAGGGGCAGGGGGCGTTGCGCACTGGCGTACTCGGTAGGTGATCGGATTGTCTATCCGCTGCACGGGGCCGGCGTGATCGAAGGAGTCGAGCAGCGAGAAGTGCTCGGCCGCGCCGAAGAGTACTATGTCGTCCGCCTGATCGTTGGGGACATGCGCGCACTCATACCGGTAGCCAGGGCAGATGCGGCCGGTCTGCGGCCCGTAGCCGATCGCACCCGCATCGAGCAGGCCCTCATCGCCGCCCGCCAGGTTCCCGAAGCAGGTGCGGGCTATGGCGAGCGCTTCCGCGCGAACAGCGCAAAGTTGCGCGCCGGGGACGTCGAGCAGGTCGCGGAGGTGGTCGGTTCGCTGTCGCACCGCCAGCGGCAGCGGGGGCTGTCAGCCGGCGAGACGCGGCTGTTCGAACAAGCCTGGCAGATACTGCTTTCCGAAATAGCGCTCTCGGCCCACATCCCGCCAGAGCGCGCCGACGCGTTCTTGCGCGACGCCGTGGGTTGAATCGTATCCCCTCCTGCCATTTGGGCGAATCTAGTCGCAGAGCACCTTTTCTGGCAGGGGAGGAAAACATGTCGATGAGGTTCATTTGCGGCCAGGAGAAGCGATCTCCTATAATGGCGTCAGCAAGGATGGTGACTCAGCGATGAGAGCGCCCTGGCGCAGTGCATTGACCCTGTTCGGCCTGCTCCTCGGCCTACTGTTCGGTTACTACCTCGTGAAGGCGTTGCAGATCGGGGCTAGGCTGAGCCTTTATCAAGAAATCGGCATAGCGTTGGTCCTGGGAGCCATCGGCGGCTTTTTGGGATTTTTCTCTGCAGCCGCAACCGAACGGGCACTTCGTAGGCTGAATGGATATATGGAGCGCCGGGTGTCGCACTTCACCGCCCAGGAGCTAATCTCGGGCGGGGTTGGGCTGCTGTTCGGCCTGCTCGCCGCGTTCCTGCTGAGTACCCCTTTGAACGCAATCCCAGTGGTGGGCAACATCCTGCCCATCCTGTTCGCGGTCTTCCTCGGCTATGTCGGAGGCTACCTCGGCCTAGGCGTGGCGCGCAAGCGCCGCACGGAGGAACCCCAGCAGGTCGACCGCGCACCGGGGCGCGGCAAGGCGTCGCGCAGCGCGCCGAAAATCGTGGACACGAGCGTCGTCATTGACGGCCGGATTGCGGATATCCTCGAGACCGGCTTCATCGAGGGGCCGATCGTCGTGCCGCAGTTCGTGCTCGATGAACTTCGGCACATCGCGGACTCCGCCGACGTCCTCAAGCGCAACCGCGGCCGCCGGGGGCTGGATGTGCTCAACCGCATCCAGAAGGAGATGGACGTCACCGTCCGCATTGAGGACAAGGACTTCCCAGGACTCGAAGTCGACATGAAGCTCCTGCGGCTCGCAAAGCACTTGGACGGCAAGGTGCTGACCAACGACTTCAACCTCAACAAAGTCGCCGCGTTGCAGAACGTGCCCGTGCTCAACATCAACGAGCTGGCGAATGCCGTGAAGCCGGTGGTGCTCCCGGGCGAGGAGATGGTCGTGCACATCATCAAGGACGGCAAGGAGCCCGGGCAGGGTGTAGCCTACCTGGACGACGGCACGATGATCGTCGTGGACGGCGGCAAGAAGCATATCGGCGAAACGATTCCCGTGCTGGTGACATCGGTGCTGCAGACCGCAGCGGGCCGTATGATCTTCGCGAAGCCCAAAGTCGGTGAACGGCAGGAGCCCAATGGCAATCGACTCCAAGCGCAGCCTTGAGACGGCTGCCCTGATCGTCGGCGCCGGCTCGGGCCAGCGCTTCGGAAGGGCGAAGACACTGGTATGCTGGCGGGGCGAGCCGCTCCTTTACTGGGCGGCTCGCCCCTTCGCGCGCTCGGAGGACGTGTCGCGGCTCGTCCTCGTCGTGCGGGAGGAGGACCGGTCGGGGGCGGAGGAAGTGCTGCAGCGCCTTGGCAAGTCGGGCAGCGTCGTCATCGGCGGCGCGACGCGCAGCGCCTCTGTGCGCGCAGGACTCGCCGCGCTCCCCGCGTCTGCTAGGAGGGTACTCGTGCACGACGCAGCGCGCCCGAACGTGTCCATGGCGCTCCTTTCGCGCGTGCTCGCGGCGGACGGGCCGTGCGTGCTGCCCGCAATGTCGGTGCACGACGCCCTCCACCGCGAAACGTCGGAGGGTCCGCAAATCGTTGACCGCAGCGGCGTCCTGCGGGTGCAGACGCCGCAGCGGCTGGATCGAGAACTGCTCGCCGCGCTGCACGCCGCAAGCCCGGAGGCAGCCGACGACGGCGCGCTTGCAATCGCCGCAGGCGCTCCGGTCCGATACGTGCACGGCGAGGAGGAGAACGTCAAGGTGACGACGCCGGAGGATCTTGCCCGACTCGAAAAGATCGCGGGCGACGTCCGGGTGGGACACGGGTTCGATATCCACCGGCTCGAGGCCGGCAGGCGCCTCGTCGTCTGCGGCGTCGAGCTGCCCGCGGATCGCGGCGCCGTGGGCCATTCCGATGCTGACGCCGCCTGCCACGCACTCATGGATGCCGTACTGGGAGCAGCGTCGTTGCCAGATATCGGATACCACTTTCCTCCGTCGGATCCGCGCTACGCAGGCGCGGATTCGATACGCCTCCTGGAAACGGTTCGCGACCTCGCCCGAGAAGCCGGCTGGACGGTGGCGCATGCCGATGTGACGGTCGTGCTGGAAGCGCCCAGGATCGGTCCGTACCGCGAGGCGATGCGCCAGCGGCTGGCTGACGCCCTGCGGCTTTCCAAGGACGGAGTCTCGATCAAGGCGACGACTGCGGAGGGTCTGGGCCCTCTTGGCAGCGGCCAAGGCATCGCGGCCTGGGCGGTCGCGACGCTGCGGGGCCGTGTCGAGTAGGACTGGCGCAGCGGCGGCAGTCGGGTGAGGAGCGCGACTCCGTCCGCGGGTCGGTTGGAGGCAGCGCTCTCCCCGCCATGCGCAGCACCTTGTCCACCTCCATTGGATATCTTTCCTTTGAGGCAACGAATCCGTTTAGAGCACCTTTGCTCTGAGGCAAGTCGGAGGATTGACTCGTGCGCGGGGAAGGTGCAAAATCTACACCCAAAGGCGAGGAACGGCCGAGTACCTGGTCCAGTTCCGCTGGAGAGAGGGCAGCCAAGGCTGGAAGCTGCCTGCGGAACGGACAGGGAAGTGCAGCCGGGAGCCGCGATGGTGAGCCACCGCTAGCCGTCGCCGGAATTGGGCCACGTGATCGGCCCGCGAGGATGGCCGCATTCCGGCCGTCGAAGCAGAGTGGAACCGCGGACCGACCGCCTCTGGGGCGATCGGTCTTTGGATTTTCAGAAGGGGGAAGCCGGATGTTCAAGCGGCTCAGGGAAGACGTGCAGATGGTCTTTGAGCGCGATCCGGCGGCGAAGAGTACACTGGAAGTAGTCCTCACCTACTCGGGTCTCCACGCGCTCTGGTTCCACCGCTTCGCCCACCGCCTGTACCACGGGCATCACTTCGTGCTGGCGCGCATGATCTCACAGTTCGCCCGGTTCCTGACGGGCATCGAGATCCACCCCGGAGCGACAATCGGCCGGCGGCTGTTCATCGACCACGGCAGCGGTGTCGTGATCGGCGAAACGGCGGAAGTCGGCGACGACGTGACGCTCTATCAGGGAGTCACGCTTGGCGGCACCGGGAAGGAGCATGGCAAGCGCCATCCGACCATCGGCAATCGCGTCATGATCTCTTCGGGAGCCCGGGTCCTGGGAGCGATCACCGTCGGTGACGACTGCAAGATCGGTGCCAGCGCCGTCGTAGTGAAGTCCGTCCCGCCCAATTGTACTGTCGTCGGGGTTCCGGGCCGCGTCGTGCGGGTCGCGGGCCAGCCGGTGCCAAGGGGAGTGGATCTGCAGCATGGAGATCTGCCCGATCCGATCAGCGAGGCAATCCTGGCACTGACCGCCCAGATCGATCGCCTGGAGGCACGAATCGCCGTACTGGAGGGGAAGAGCCAGCGAGATGGCATCGAAATCGATTCGTCTATATGACACGCTGACGCAGTCGAAACGTCCATTCGTCCCGATCGAGCCGGGCGTCGTTCGCATGTATGTCTGCGGCCCGACCGTCTACCACCACCTGCACGTAGGGAACTTCAGATCGTTCGTCATCTTCGAGACGCTGGGCCGCTTCCTCGCAAGCCAGGGCTTCCGCGTGCTGCGGGTGCAGAACTTCACCGACATCGACGACAAGATGATCGCGCGGGCGAACGAACTTGGCGTCGCCGTGGCGGATCTGGCGGAGCGCTACATCGCGCAGTACGCGGAAGACGCGCGGGCGCTCGGAGTGGAGGCGCCGTACGCCGCGCCCAAGCCGACTGAGCACATTGACGAGATCGTCAGGCACATTTCCGAGCTCGTCGCGCGCGGCCACGCGTATCCGCTCGACGGCAGA
>JAKAPV010000239.1 GCA_021806845.1 Bacillota bacterium
CTGAAACCCAAGAGGTTCGCTCGCGCCGGCACATGAAGAACTCCGCCAGCCTCCGGGCCGGCGAAGTTCTGTGCTTTCGCGTCGACTAGAGCCGCGCCTGAAAGAGGTTTCCGGATTCGTAGCGCCGCAGTCCGCTGCGCCAGAACCATAGCGCGAGCGCGTTCAGCAGCACTGCGAAGCCGGCGGCCAGGGCGATGAAGCGGGGATCCGGCGAGCGGAGCACCGAAATCGGCATGGAATCGATGAACCCGGCCGGCAGGACGGTGAAGATGAGGATCCGCAGCGCGCCCTGGAAGATCGGGTTCGGGTAGGTGCTGAACGTGATCATGCTGATCTCCACCTGCTGGGCGAGCAGGTCGGCCCTGCCGAGATAGAAGGTCAGGGTGTGCAGGATCAGCGTAAAGCCGAAGAAGATGGCGGCTCCGAGCAGCACGGCGAGCAGGAAGAGCGCTGTTCGCGCCAGCGTCGGGTGCAGCATCACGATGAAGACGAGTGGGCCGAACACGATGTCGCCGAGGTTCGCGACGTGCACGCGGCTCAAGAGGGCGTGCGGCAGGGCGGGCTTTGGCAGGGACAGGTAGACGTCGAGCTCGCCCTGCATGATCAGATCGGCGAGGCGCGGCAGGTTGCCGAGGAGTCCGTGCGTCAGCCCGATCGCCGTCGCCCCGATCGCCCAGAGCGCCGCGACATCGGTGAGGTGCCAGCCGTGCACGACGGGGAACCGCGTGAAGTAGAGCCACCAGAACAGGAGCCAGACCCCGTCGTTCAGGACCATCGCGCCGATCGAGAGCGCAAAGGCGCCGCGGTAGGCGGCCTGGGCCCGCAGGGCCGAAAGGAGGAGGCGCGGCCAGAAGAGGATCCTATCCGCCGTGGACATGGAGCGCACGCACCCCCCTTGCGTAGGTCAGCCAGAGCGCGCTGCCCAGGATGGCGAGCCAGATGCCCTGCATGAGGAGCAGCGCGGCGATCCCCGAGAAGGGATGGGAGAGCTGCTGGGCCGGCCCGTAGACCATCAGCTGCAGGGGAAGGATCCGCGCGATCGCGGCCAGCGCTGGCGGGAACAGTGAGAGCGGCACGAGAAGGCCCCCCAGGATCATGACCATGCGGGTGGCGACGAAGGTCACGGCCCAGGCGTCCTCGAGCCAAAAGCTCGTCAGCGCCAGCGCGAGGAAGAGGCAGGCGTAGAGCGCGAAGGCCGGCAGGTATGCGATGAGGTAGGCGGCCGCTCCCGCTGCGGTCAGCGGCAGGACGCCGGTGACCGCCCAGACGAGCGCCGTCCCGATCAGGAGGTTGAGGACGAGGCGCGGCCAGCTCTCGGCGGCCGCGGCCGCGAACTGGAAGGCGATGTAGGACACCGGGCGCGTCAGCTGCGATGCGAGCCCTCCCGTGCGCACATCGTCGCCGATGCGTGCCGCGAAGGCGGGGGACGAGAGTACGATCGCCTCGGTGCCCACCAGGTACTCGAGCATCTGCGGCAGGGTGAGGCCGCCGAGGTGCGCGGTGCCCATCGCGTCGTAGGTGGTGCGCCAGAGGGAGAGGAAGACCACCATGATGACGATCAGGAAGATGCTGCGCAGCGCCTCCGCGCCCGGGTACGACCAGACGCTGCGCAGGTAGGCGCGGAAGACGGCGAGCAGCTTTCGCAGGCCCTTCATCGCGCTGCGGCGCGGCCCTGGTAGATCGCCGCGATCACGGACTCGAGCGGTGGGTCGCTGATCGTGATGTCGTGTACGGGGTAGCGCTCGAGCAGGTGGCCGACCACCTGCCGGACCGGGAGCTCCTGTGCCGAGAAGCGCAGCCGCAGCCCGTAGCGGGAGACCTTCTCGACGACGACGCCCGGCAGGTCCGGCGGCGCCACCTCCTCTTCGGAGCGCAGATCCACCACCTTGTCGGTGAGCCACTGCCGGCGCAGCTGGGAGACCTTGTCGTCGAACACGACGTGCCCCTCGTCGATCACGATGGCCCGCCGCGCGATCGACTCTATGTCGCCGGCGTCATGGCTCGTCAGGAATACGGTCGCCCCGTCGCGGTTCGCCTCGCGGATCACTTCGCGCACCTCGGCCTTTGCGATCACGTCGAGGCCTACGGTGGGCTCGTCGAGGAAGAGGACCTTGGGGCGGTGTATGAGGCTCGCGGCGATCTCGAAGCGCATGCGCTGGCCCAGGGAGAGCTTGCGCACCGGCACCAGCAGGAGGTCTTGCAGAGCGAAGCGCTCGACGAGCTCCGCGTTGCGGGCGCGCACCGCCGCGGGCGGCAGCTCGTAGATCGCTCCGAGCAGCCGCAGGGTGTCGCCCGCCGGCAGGTGGAACCAGAGCTGAGAGCGCTGCCCGAAGACGGTGCCGACCTGCAGCGCAAGCTGCTGGCGCGCCTTCCAGGGGACAAGCCCCAGCACCTCGGCCGCGCCGGTGGTCGGGTGCAGGATGCCGGTCAGCATCTTGATCATTGTCGACTTTCCCGCACCGTTCGGACCGATAAAGGCGACGGCCTCTCCGAGGCCGATCTCGAGATCCACGGCGTCCACTGCGACGTGCGCTGTGCGCCGCCTGCCCTCCCGCCGCTCGAAGACCTTCGTCAGCCGCTCCGTCTTCACGGCGAGCATATCGGACACCTCCTATGTGAGACCCCACGATAGCATGGGGAACGTTCCCAGGGCAACGAGGAGCGGCGCGCCGTCCAAAGGACGTGCGCGCCGCCCGGATTCTTGGAGTTATGCCGTAATCGCGCGCACCGCGGCGAGCAGGCGCTCCACCTCGTCCGTCAAGATGTAGGGCGCCATGCCGACGCGCACGACGCCTCCCTGATCGGCAAGGCCCAGCCGCTGGATCAGGGTGACCGCATAGAAATCGCCGTCCCAGACGAAGAAGCCCTCGTCGCCGAGCCTGCGGGCGACCGCTTCCGGCGACTGCCCCTGCAGGCGGAAGGAGACCGTGGGAGCGCGCAGTTCCTTCCCGACGGGCGGGCCGAAGAGCGTCGCGCCGGGAATCCCGGAGAGGCCCTCCCAAAGGTGCTGCGCGAGCTTGTGCTCGTAGGGGTAGATGGCGGCGAAGGCGGAGGTGATCCGCTGGCGCAGGGAGCCTCCCTCGCCCTGCATGGCGATCGCCTCGATCGCCGCGGTCACGCCGGCCAGGGCCGCAAAGTTCAGGGTGCCGGTCTCGATGCGCGTCGGGGCGCTCGGGTCTTGCGGGCGGACGCGGTCTGTCGGGAGCGCGTCGAGTGCTCCTGGGCGGCTGTAGAGCAGGCCGACGTGCGGGCCGAAGAACTTGTAGGCGGAGCAGAGCAGGAAGTCGCACTCGAGCCCCTGCACGTCGATCAGGGCGTGCGGCGCGAAGTGCACGGCGTCCACGGATACCGTCGCTCCGGCGGCGTGCGCCCATCTCACGACCTGACCCACGCCGTTCACCGTGCCCACCGCGTTCGAAGCGTACCCGACCGCCACGTGGCGCGTCCGCTCGCCGATGAGGGCATGCATGGCCTCCATGTCGAGCGTGCAGTCCGAAAGGCGCACGGGGCACGAGCGCACCACAATGCCGAGCTCCTGCAGCGCGAGCCACGGCGCGACGTTAGCATCGTGGTCGAGGTCGGTCACGATCACCTCGTCGCCGGGCCGCAGCGTGCGGCCCACAGCGCGCGCGAGGAGGAAATTCAGCGTGGTCATGTTCTGGCCGAAGGAGATCGTTTCGGGGCCCGCCGCGCCCAGGAGCGCGGCCGCCGCCGCCCGAGCCGCGCGGACCGTCTCGTCGGCTGCGCGGCTCGTCGCGAACTGGCCGTGCGTGTTGGCGTTACTGCGGAGGTAGTAGTCGCGCTGCGCCTCGATCACCGAGAGCGGAACCTGGCTCCCGCCGGGGCCGTCGAAGAACGCGGCCGGGCGGCCACCCACCTTGAGGTCGAGCGAGGGGAAGAGGCTGCGGAAGGCGGCTGGATCGAACGGCATCTAGGCTCCTCCTTGCTTGGGATGCACCTCTCCCTGCCGGTAGGCCCGGCAGTAGGGGGACAGGGGGCAGCGCAGGCACTCCGGCCCGCGCGCGTGGCAGATCTGGCGGCCGTGATGGATCAGCCAGTGGTGCGCGGCCGACCAGTCTCTCTTTGGGATGCGCCGGCGCAGTTCCTTCTCGACCTTCTCCGGCGTGTCCCCTTGCGCCAGGCCGAGGCGGCGCGCGACGCGGAAGACGTGGGTGTCGACGGCGATCGCCGGTACGCCGAAGGCGTTCGAGAGCACGACATTCGCCGTCTTGCGCCCGACGCCGGGCAGCCTCTCGAGTGCCGCCATGGATCTTGGCACCTCGCCCTGGTGCCGCGCGACAAGCTCCAGGCAGGCTCCGAGGATGTTCTTCGCCTTGGAGCGGAACAGGCCACAGTCGTGGATCAGGTCCTCGAGTTCCTCCTGGCGCAGCGAGAGCATCGCCTGTGGCGCGGAATAGCGCGGGAAGAGGCGGGGCGTGATCATGTTGACCCGCTCGTCCGTACACTGCGCGGAGAGGATAGTGGCGATCAGGAGTTCAAAGGGCGTCGTGAAATCTAGCGCGCAGCGCGCCTCGGGATACAAGATCGGA
>JAKAPV010000240.1 GCA_021806845.1 Bacillota bacterium
TCGCAGATCGTCCCCGTTCTCCCGTCGCGCGTAGTGATCGCGCCCAAGGAACGAGGTCACCTCGCGCTCCACCAGTTCTTGCACGAACTTCTGCGCGCCCAACCGCATTAACTCGCCAACGACCGATCCGTCTCCCTCGATTCCCTGGCTCAGTAGCTTCGCAATGGACTCCCCGATGCGCTCCGACGGTGGTACCCTGTTCATAAGGTTCGGGCCTCCTCGATGGCTGTCTCGCAACTCCATCGTAGCCCGGGCCCCAATCTTTTTACATCACGCTGGAGACGTCACCCACCGAGTGAACTTGAGAGTCAAGCGATTTCTGTGGCCCGAATCGGGCGGCGACGCAACGACGGACGTGGCGGGCGAGATCTTCTCGCCCGCCACGTCTGCTTCGAGGCCTACTTCGTGCCGCGCTTTTGGCCGCTCTTGCTGCGGGACGTCCCGCTGTGCACGCCGCCCTTGGTGTTGGTCTTCTTCGGGCCGGCCCTTCTTCCGCTCTTCTTGCCGATCGGACGGTGGGTGATCGGCTTCTTGCCGTGCTTCTTCGACTTGAAGGCTGCGCTCGGCGCCGTTGAGGTCGAAGCGCTGCCCGCATGGAGCGAGGCCGCGTCGCCGTTCACCTTAATGAGCTCGTCCCAGTACGCCTTGTTCTCGTAGCCGACCTTCCAGATCGCGATGCCGTAGAGCTTGTACTTGCGCGCGATCGCGACCTTGTCGGCGAGGGCCTGGCGGCCGCCGTAGTAGACGGTGTGCTGCTGGCCGTTCTTGGTGTAGGTCACCTTGGTCTCGGTCGTCGTCGGGTCGTAGGTCTTCGTGCCCTGCAGCACCGTCGCGACCTTCTGCGGGATTGTGACTCCCTTGCCGCCCGAGGTGGTCCAGTCGTAGCCGTAGTCGTTCACGCCGAGGAAGATCTTGCCCGCCGGCACGCCGGAGTTGAGGGCGTGCTGCAGGGAGCTCACGACCCAGGCGTGCGGCGAGACGGGGCCCGCCTTGCTCGAGTCGTCGTGGTGGTCGTAGGTCATCAGCACCAGCTGGTCCGCGTAGTGCGCGAGCGTCACCTCGTCATAGGCACCGCCCGCGCCGGTCTGGGCCGCCGTCGGGATGATGTCGACGGAGACGATCTTGCTCTTCGCGTGGAGCTGGCTCGCGAGGTCGTCGACGAAGGCGTTGAGGCCGCTGCGCGCAGTCGACGGAAGCAGCTGGAAGTCCACGTTGAGGCCGGCGTAGTTGTTCTTGTCTACCAGGCTGACGAGGTTAGAGATCGCCGTCTTCATCGCGGAGTTGTTGGTCAGCACGGCGGACTGCCCGCCGTTTGTGACGAGCGGCATGACGGGAACGTTGTGCGACTTCACCCACGACCTCGTGGCGGCGGTGCTGCTGTCTTTCACGCTGCCGTCAGATTGCAGGGTGTACCACCACGGAGAGAGGTAGGAAAGCGCCTTCGGATCGCGCCCGAGCGCAGTAAGCCCGGATGCCGACGCGTCTTCCGTGAAGAAGCCGATGACGTGCAGCGGCCCCTGGGTGGTCCCGCCGGCCGCTGTACGTATGCGGCTCGCGGCCGTGGAGCCCATTCTCGTCGCGGGTGAACCCATGCGGCCCTTCCTGCCGAAGTAGAAGGCACCCGTGCCGCCGCCGGTCCTTGCGAGGTTGCCCTTGCTCGCGGACATCGACCCGCCCGTCCGTCCCCGGCCAGCGCCGGTGGTGCCGCCGAGGGCGCCCCAGAGGTTACGGTTGCGCGTGGTCGCGGCACCCGTTGCGCCGCGCCCTGTGTAGTTGCCGGTAGCCGTGCCGGTCCCCGTGCCTGCGCGGTTGCCGTTGCGCGCTCCGTTCCAAGAGAACATGCCGAAAAGGCCGCCGCGGTTCGTTGTGGTGGTGTTGCCGCCGCGCGCTGTGGAACCGCGAACCATGCGGTCCGTGCCGCGCGTCACGCGCGACGCGCTGCGGCGCAGCGGTTCGGCCGCAGTGCCGCTCTTGTTCGGCGCGGCCGTCGGATTGCAGCCGCCCAGCACCACGGCGAGGCTGACCGCCGCAACGATCTTCGTCCATCGCCCTGACATGCCGTCACTCCTCCCTTGATCGGTCAGGAGTTACGTTCTGCCGAGCCGTGCATCGCTAGCCAAAAGATTGCTGGCAGGAAAACCGCGTTTTCGCAGTCTTCGCCGCAGGATAGCGGGCCGGGGCTGCCCAGGGCGGCTCCATGGCGCATTTGCGGCCATCTCTTCGGACAGACTGCGCCGGGGGGAACTTCGCATGGAGATCATCGAGGTCCTCGAAGATCGTCGCGCCGAGTTCGATGCGGTCGTCGGCACGCACATCTGGGGAGACGTACTGCAGGGCTGGACGTGGGGAGAGGTGCAGGGCGGGTTCGGCTGGCAGCCGCACCGCTTCCTCTTGCAGGAGTACGGCCGCATGATCGGGGCCGTCAGCGTCCTGCGGCGGGAGGTGCCGCTCTTCGGCGATCTCCTCTACGCCCCGCGCGGACCCGTGCTCGACCCGGCGAAGCGCGCCCAGTGGAGAGAGCTTTCACATAAATTGCGCCGCAGGTTCCCGCGGGCCTTCGCCTTCATCTGCGAGCCCCGCCTGGACGAGGAGGGCAAGCGGCCTCCCGGGTTCCTGCGGGGACGACGCCGCGGCCTCTTTCAGGGCATCCAGCCGCGCATCGTCGCAGAGATCCCGCTGAGCGGTGACACGGATCGGGACTTCAGCCGGCTGCACCAGAAGTGCCGCTACAATGTCCGCCTCGCGGCGCGCCGCGGCGTCTCCGCACGCGTCGGGGCAGACCCGGACCGGGCGACCTTCCTGCGCCTCCTGCAGATCACGGCGCGGCGGGCCGGTTTCGGCCTGCGCTCGCCGCGCTTCTACAGCGCCGTGATGCAGGCCTTTTCGGACGAAGGACAAGGCGCGCTCCTTCTGGCCGGGCGCGGTGAGGAGGATTGCGCCGGCGCCTTCGTCGCAACCCTCGGGCGCCACGCGGTCCACCTCTATGGCGCCTCCGACGATGCGGCGCGCAGCAACATGACCTCCTACGCCTGCCAGTGGGCGGCGATCACCTGGGCCACTGCACAGGGAGCAGAGCGCTACGACATGACCGGCATGGCCCCTACGGCGGGCGGAACGCACCGGCTGAGCGGCCTGCGCCGCTTCAAGATGCAGTGGGGCGCGGTGGAGCGGCGCTACATCGGCCCGCTGGACGCACCGCTGCGTTGGCCGCAGTATCTCCTCTACCGCATCGCCGAACCGATCGCAGCCCGCATCTCGCTCTGGCGCACGAGGTTCGTGGCCCGCCCTGCCCAGTGAACTGGACAGAGTCCCTGCGTCCCGCCAGGGCATTCGACGAGGCAGCGACGGCAACGGGATCCGACATCTCTGCGGAAGCTGTATAGGTCTCGGGGGCCCGCCGTCGAAGCAACTTCCACATGGCGTCTTTGGGTTTCGCGGTGCTGCCCGCCCTGTCGCTCGACACCCTGATTGTGGCCATGGTGCTCGCGCGCCACGGCTCGCCCTGGCGTACCGTCATGCTGCTCTCGGCCGCGGAGGCGGTCGCCCCGCTGCTAGGGTACGCCGTGGGTTATCTCGCGCTAGGGCTTGTGCCCGCGGCGGCGGCGATCGGGTCCGCGATCCTTCTACTGGTGCTTGGCGTGCATCTGCTGCGCGAGGCGCGCGCAGGCGACGAAGCGGCGGAAAGGATCGCAACAAGGGGTCCCATCCTCGGGGCGCTCGCGGTGGGACTCGATGAGCTCGGACTCGGAGCGGCGCTCCCGGCGCTGCACATGAGCCCGCTGCCGGCGGTCCTGTGGCTGATCGTGCAGGCGCCGGTGATGGCTCTAGCAGGACTTTGGCTCGGGCGAAAGGTCTCGGTCTGGGCACCGCTCCGGTACCTGCCGGGGTCGCTCATCCTGGCGCTTGGGCTCGTGCAGGCGGTGCAGGGCCTGTTCCTTTTGCGCTGAGGTTGCCTGTGCATGCGATAATAGGTTGTCAGTATTCTGGCAATACGGGGGGAGGCGAGCTTCCGTGGACCTGCGCGTGTTGCGCACGTTCGTGTCGGCCGCACACCTTGAGAACTTCCGGGAGACGGCCGAGCGCCTCTCGCTCAGCCAGCCGACCGTCAGCGCGCAGATCAGGGAACTGGAAGGGGAGATCGGCGAGCCGCTCTTCGACCGCGCGGGGCGCCGGGTGCGCCTCAATCCGGCCGGGGAGGCATTCCTGCCGCACGCCGAGGCGATCCTGCGCGACTATGCGGCAGCCTTGCAGGATCTCAGCCAGCAGCGCCGCGGCGGCGTCGAGCGGGTCGCCATCGCGGTGTCGCCCGAGCCCGCCCGCACCCTCTTGCCGCGCGCGCTTCGCCATCTCCTCGCGGCGCGGCCCGATGCACAGGTATCGGTCGAGGTCGTGCCTTCGCGGGAGGTTGGCGGCATCGTCGCGAGCGGCGAGGCCGATGTCGGCATCGCGCAGGTCGCGGCCGACCCGAGCCAAAGCCGCCTGCGCTGCCGCGAACTGATGCGCGACCGCGTCGTGCTGGCCGCCCGCCACGACGGGCACGACCACGAC
>JAKAPV010000241.1 GCA_021806845.1 Bacillota bacterium
TACCGCGGAGGGGCACTGCCGTTCGTAGCGGCCGATGAAAGCCTCAGCCGCCTTCTTGCCCTCGTCCGGGTTGGGGCCCTCCCGCACCGCGGCGAGGTAGGCTTTGATCTCGGTGCGCATCTGCCGGGCACCTTGTGAGCCCAGCAGCGAATGCGCACGCTTTTGGGCCACATCGTCTCCACCGCAGTGATCAGGCCTGGAGCGCGTCGGTGGTGATGCTCAGCGGCACCTTGAGGCCACTCCGGACCATATCCCGGAGGAACTCGAGCCAGTTCTCCAGGCTCTCGCGGCTACCCATCGCTAGGTGCAGCAGCACCCGTCTGGTTAGTGTGAAAATATCCGGTCCCTTCTGGCAGGCTCCGGTGAAGGCGAACATCACGACTCCGGTCAGAGAGAGCGCGGCGAGAGCCAGGATTCCCTGGGCGAGATAGGCCGAAAGATCGCCCTGCTCGTCGTGGAGCACGGCCGCGATCCGGGTGCGCAGGTAGGTGTACCACATTCGATCACCCCCTCTCCGTCGCTTCGACGACAGGAGACAGGGTTCGCATGCGGAAATCCAAATTCTACCAACAGACGTTCTGAGCAACAGTTCTTTCTCGGGCACTGATTCAGTGACTGGATGGCGTACCGGGAAAGCCCCCGTCGATCCGACGATCGACGGGGGCTTTGTCAACATGCCCACCCGGCGGGCCCTCTGCGCACAGTCCCGCGCACTGCTTCGGCGAGGAGCCGGTGATCATGCGGCAGTTCCCGCCCTTACACGACCGGTATCCAGATCTCGACCTGCATCTTCTCCTGCCAGGCCTCCGGGTAGATCTCGCAACACTTACACTAAATTCTACGGTCCTTCCGTCATCACGAAGGACTGGTTGTCGGCACATTATTACAGTGAGTTCGATTCACGATCCACTTCATCCAATCACATCTTGAACGAAGAGGAAGGGTTCGCGTACCTCGACGCTTTCGACTGTGGGCTCGATCGGAAGGCCCTTGCCCCAATCGAGTGCGGCATTGATAGCGGTCGCCGGATGAATGGCGTGTGCACCGCGGTGTTGACCAGCACGACGGGTGGGGCTGGCCGGCGACGACCGTTTCGCATGCTCCTCGGATTGATACGCTTATGGCTGGGTGGAGTGCTCAGGAGGCGGTACGTCCGGTGAGCCCCTTCAGTCAATGGATCAGCGGTCTGATGGATTCGGGTCGCAGGCGGTAGACGACCTACCGTTCACGCTATTCCGCCACGATGCCCACGTAGACGAGCTACTTCAGGTGGCGCGACACGGTGGAGCCGACGCAGGGGCAGATGGCTCTCGCCACGATAACACAAGGTGTCAGCCCTGTTGAGGCGCAGCCTTGCCGTGCAGACAGGGCACCGTCCGAAGTCGGCACCCACGAGGAAAGGGTCACCACCGGCGGGCCCTTTCCTCGTGGGTGGGTTCTGTTTTCTGCGCTTCAAGGCGAGGGCCCGCCATTGTAGGCCTCGCTGGTCTTCGGCGCAGCGCGGAGGTGCGTTTAGGCGACTGTCGCTTGGGCGAATGCGGCGAGCAGGTTGTGCCACCCCAAATCGAGACCGGCCCGGATGTTTTCCATAGCGTCCCCGAAGCGCTCGAGGTTCCGATGTTCCAGCTCGACCCGAGTCCGGTCCGGCCCTTCGGCCACAAACTGGATCTCCACTTCGGTCACGAGATGGGGATTGTAGTGCCACGTGGCATCGATCTGCCACGCCAGCACGAGCCGGGTCGGGGGATCCCACTCCAGCACGCGCCCCCAGTCGCATTCCGTGCCATTGATATCGACTTCGTACCATCGACCGCCTTCCCGGCCCTCTAACACGGCTTGCTTCAGCCCGGCGGGGCTGATGTGGTGGCCACTGCGCGGCCACCAGCGGTCCATGCTGTCCGTGAACACCCGAAAGGCGATCGCAGCAGGAGCCTCGACAGTTATGGTCTTACGCACCACGGTCATGGGGTCTCATCATCTCCTTTGCCGTCCTCGACAACGGCCTTGAATGAGGCCAGTGCACGGTCCCAGAACTGGTCCAGATAGCCCCGCAGGGCCTGCAGTCCCTGCGGATTCAATGCATACACCCGGCGGGTGCCCACTTGCCGGTCGACGACTAACCCCGCCTCTTTCAGCACCCGGAGGTGCTGGGACACCGCCGGACGACTCACCGGCAACTCTGCTGCCAGTTCCACAACCGCCCGGGGCCCCTCGGCGAGGATCTCGAAGATGCGTCGGCGGGTCGGATCCGATAGGGCGACAAGCACCGCCTCGTGAGTACTCACAATGGTAAGTTACAACTTACCATTGTGAGTCGTCAAGTCCTTGCGGCTGGGATTGGACGTCGCGTCGGAGGGATCGCGTCTACATCGGCAGGACAATCTCGTCACGCAGGGAGGACCGGGTTACCCCCTCCGTGGAGAGCGCCTCGCCAGAAGTGGAGGCGATGCGGCCGAATTGTATGCGCTGCGCGGCATGGACGCTATTCTTCTAGCCACCGCCTAGTGGCTTCAGAAAGCAGCACGAGGGCCGAGTAACGGTGGCAGCCTGGGACATTCGCCTGACTTCAGCCGCCGCGCTGGCTGGTTTGCCAGTTGAACGGCCGAACGCCCAATGGGATCTCTGCTGTCGATCACGAAGTGGGATCGGGCAGCCGGCTCCCATCCTTGAACGTACATCCGCCCGCCGTTCGCGCCGACGGTGGCAAACCGGAAGATTTCTTCCGGCGCCGCCTTGCCGCGCTCGAAGCGGAACTCCGCGAGGATCTGCGTGTCGAAGAAGACGGCCGCAAAGTCCCGCTTCTTCATCAGCGCGAGCGCCACGGCGCTTGAGGTTGACCCGGTTCGGTGGGCGGGCTGCAGCTCAGGGACTGGCTGGTTTCCGCGAAGTGCGAGCACGTGGCGATGGAGAGCACGGGGCCGTACTGGTAGTCCATATGGAATCTGCTGGAGGGGCATGTCGATCTGACGCTGGTGAACCCGGCGCACATGAAGTCGTTGCCTGGACGCAAGACCGACGTCAAGAATGCCGAGTGGGTTGCGGATCTGCTGCGTCATGGCCTGCTCGCACCGAGTTATGTGCCGGAACGGGAGCAGCGTAGTTGCGGGAACTGATCCGCTATCGGCGGTCGAGACACGCTCATGCACCGGAATGTACGCGGGTAGCGTGCCGAAAGAACTGTTGCTCCAAACGCATGTTGGTAGGACTTGGAAGTCCACCGCTGAACCCTGTCTCCTGTCGTCGAAGCGACGGAGAGGGGGTGGATTTGATGTGGCACACGTACCTGCGGATCCGGATCGCGGCCCTGCTCCGCGACGAGCGCGGCGACCTCTCGGCATACCTCGCGCAGGGGATCCTGGCTCTCGCCGCGCTCTCTCTGACCGGAGTCGTGATGTTCGCCTTCACCGGAGCCGGCCAGAAGCTCACCGAGATCATCAACCAGTGGCTGAACGTCCCCATCAGCGTCTAGGCGAACGTGGGGATCTGAGCGCTTACCTAGCGGTCGGCATGCTGCTGCCGCTCCTGCTGTTCATCGGCTACGGAGGTGCCGAGACCGTGCGCGCCTTGGGCCTGCGTTCCGCGATCGCCTCCGTCTCGTTCGACGCCCTGCAGACGGTAGAGGACCAGGGAGGAGTATCGTCCTCCCTGGCCTCCTCCCTCGCTTCGACACTTGGCAACCTCAGCGGCACCCCGGTGACAGTGAGCGGAACCGCGGCCGGCCAGACCTGGGGCGCCCCGGTCTGCCTGCAGGTGGACGCTCCGGCCGAGATCTGGCTGCCGGGCGGCAGCCTCTCCGTACAGTTGGGAGGTTCCTTCTGTGGTAAGAGCGATCTGCCGCCGCTTGGCGGCTGAAGACGGCGTCTGGGGGGTGCTGGTCGCATCGTCGCTCGCGGCAATGGTGCTGGCCGTCCTCGCACTGTCCTTGGACCTGGCCGCGGCGACGTCGACACGGACCGTCGGGCAGGCCGCCCTGAACGCCTCCTTGCGTGCGGCCGCCCACGACGTCGTGCCAGGGTCCATCGCCTCGAGCGCTCCATACATTGCGCCCACCCTTGCCAAAGCGGACTTGGCGACCACCTTGCAGCAAGAGCTTCCGCCGCCCCTCAGTGCGACCGTGACGTCTGGTCCCTCTGTGTTGCAAGGCACTCTCTTCGCGGGCATCGTGGTCAGCGCGCGCATGCCCGCGCTGCTTGGCGTCGTACGGATCCCCCTGCAGGGAAAGGTGGCCATCGGATGGTTGCCGCATTGATCCTCACTGCAGCCGCTGTTTTCTACCCACCCCCGGTGGCGGCGTTCTCGGCGCCGGCCGTCGTCCGGGTCGGCCAAGCGGTAGGTTACGTCGACACTTCCTACGACCCTGCGCCCGACCACAGCATCGTGCTGCAGATCTGGACGGGCCGCCAGTCGGTCTTCTTCCAGACCGGGGTCCACACGGTGTCGCTCGCCGTGGAAGATGATCGGGGCCTCTGGGGCGAGACGAGCCGGTCCATCCTCGTCGTGTCGCCGGCACCACCGCCCCCGCCCCCACCCCC
>JAKAPV010000016.1:0-2321 GCA_021806845.1 Bacillota bacterium
GTCGTGGACTAGCACGTCCGCGGGGGAGCGGCCCGGAGGGATGTGGAGCGTGCGGGTAGAACGCGGCGGCCAGGAGGTTCTCGCCGTTCGGTTCGAGATCCGGGAACACCGGGGAGCAGCCGCAGCCAGGTATATCGACCAGCGGGGGTGACGACCAGGCGATGGATGGAGACGCGCTGCGCGGGACGCTGCGCAAGCTGGCGGGATCCCCCTTCTTCTGGGGAGCCTGGGCCGTCGAACTCTTGGTCGTCACGCCGGTGCTCGCCTGGCTGGCGGTGGACGGGAACATGTTGGCCGCCCTCGATGTCATCGTGTTCTATCCGGTTTCGTTCGCCATTGCGGTCGTCTCGGTCTCACGGCCGCTCCAGGCCGGCCGGTCGTCCCTGGCGGGTGCGCTCTGCGCGGCCGCGGCGATGACCGCGATCCAGTTCTTCGGGTTGCTCGTGGTCGGCTGGCTGGCGATGGAACTCTTCTCCCGCCTGCCGCACGTATCGGCGCAGAGCGCCCTCGAGGCATCCGCCTGCGTGGCAGAGGTCGTTTCCGTGCTGTCGGGCGTGACGATCGCGGAGGCGGCGCGCGCCGGTGTCGGCGAGGCGTTCCGCCGGGGATACGCCATCGTGCGCAGTGCCCGCTGGCGCTGGCTTTTGACGGGCGCGGCCATCTACGCCGCGGACCTCCTGCTCTGGTGGCCCTTCTCGCACGTCTGGCCACAGTTCAGCTTCGGCTACAGCTGGCTTTCCGCAGCCGCCGTGTCGATCGTCGCAGGCCTCTACAGCCTCGCGGTAGAGGTGCGACCGGTGGACTGACGCCAGGATTTGGTGCAGCAGTGCGAGAATACCGTCCGCGTCATCCGATTGCGAAGCAGCCGGAGGGATGCTCGGTGCGCGCGCTCCGTCTCGCCGCGGCAGTGGCCGTCACCGCGATCGTCTCTGCGGCCTGCGCGCCCATGCAGGCCGCACAGCCCGTGCCGCGCGTCGCGTCAGCGGTCACGGCCCGCTTCAACACCGCGCTCTTCACGCAGAGACCGGCGGCCATGCAGTTCGTCTCGCCGCAGGTCGGGTACGTGCTGCGGTCCGCCATGGCCTATGGGACCGGCGGCGGCGTTCTGCAGCGAACCCGGGACGCTGCGCGCACGTGGCGGACGATTGCGTTGCCGGCGGGGCTTGACTACATCGGAATGCGTTTTTTTGGTCCGAACACGGGCGTCCTCGCGGCGACCAACACCGCCTGCGCCGTCTCGCAGCGAGGTTGCGAGGGTGTCTTGCTCTGGACGAGCGACGGCGGCGAGAGCTTCCGCACCGTGCTGCGGATCCGCGGCGCGACGTTCGGCGCGAGCGCCGCCTGGAATGCGACGAGCGGCTGGTTCTCCGCATCGACGACGTGCTTCACGTCCGGATGCGCGACTGACAGTCTCTACGGCACCTCGGACGGCGGCCGGTCGTGGTCGAGGGTCTGGAGCGCGCACGCCCCGGCGGCTATCTCCCAGCTCTCGACGCAGGACGGACAAAGCGGCTACGCGGTGGTCGGGGGAAGTCTCCTGCGCACGGCGGACGGAGGACGCGCATGGCAGACGCTTGGGACGCTGCAGAGCGGCGTCCACCGCCAGATCCAAGCCGTGACGGGCTCGCTGCAGACGCTGCCCGGCGGCGCGCTGTACCTGAGCGCCTGCGACGCGATGGCCGTCGGGAACGGCGGTTGCGAGAACTACCTCTACCGCTCGACCGACGGCGGCGCATCGTTCACGACGCTCTGGTCCCGGTACTGCACGTACGGCACGGTCGTGCACATGCAGACGGCGAGCTCCGGGGTGCTGGTGCTGACGGGCACACCTGCCTGCGGTGCGGGCGGCGTAGAGGGATCGAACATCGTGCTCTCCACGACGGATGGGTTCCGCACCGTTCAGCTCGCTGATACCTTCAGCGCGAACATCGCTGGCGTCCAGTTCACGGGCGCCGAGACCGGATGGGCCGACGGCATGGGCCAGAACTGCGGCAACGGAGCCTGCCCGACGGTCATCTACCGCACGATGGACGGCGGATACCGCTGGACACTCGTCAGCGCGCCCGAGACTCCCTTCGGCGCGCTCTCCAAAGCACCGGGAGGAGGGTATTACGGCGTCGGCACCTCCCTCGACCAAAGTGCGGTGGTCGCGAGCAGGGACGGCGCCAGCTGGCGCGTCGTCGGCCATCTGCCGCAAGCGGCAGCGTCACTCGGCGCCGCGCAGAGCCTGCAGATGGTGAGCCCGTCGAGCGGCTACCTGACGATCTCCGCAACCCTCTGGCGAATGGGGGACGGCGGCAAAACCTTCGCGCCCATCCGCG
>JAKAPV010000016.1:2331-20822 GCA_021806845.1 Bacillota bacterium
CCTCGCAAAGAGAGCATCGTCGCAGCCTCCTTTCTCACGCCCGATTTCGGATATATCGAGACGCAGGCCGGTCGATATTGCCCCGGGCCTCAGGGGTGTCGCGACAGCCTGCTGATCACGCGCGACGGCGGCAAGAGCTTCAGCGCCAGCCGCGCGCTGCCGAAATCGCTCCAATTCGTGTCGATCGCCTTCACCAGCCGAGAGGTCGGCTATGCCGCCGCGCTGTGCCTGGTTCGCAAGTGCGGCGGCGGCTTCTACCTCTACCGGACGACCGACGGCGGTGCGGCGTGGCGGCGTCTTGCGACGAAGCTCGGTCTCACGGGATTTCCCGCGCTGTACACGGCGCCGCGCGGCTACATTTCCGTCGTGGGGCGCAACGGCTTCGCCGTGCTCGTCCCCGGCATCGGCTGGCGGGTCGTGCGCATGACGCCGAAGACGCCGTCCGCCCCCAGCCCCTACGTGACACTCGTGTATTCCGGCGTCACGGCGATCGCGCCTGGGCGATCGTCGGCACTCGTCATCGTTCCGGGCGCCGGCATCTTTACGGCGCCGTATGCGGCGCGCTCCTGGCACGCCCCCTGATCGTAGGATCGCGCCCAGGCAGAGCGAGGCGCTCGTCTGGCAGGCCCGCCTCCGGTCGGAAAACCGTGAGAACGACCCCCGCCGCTTGACTTCCCCTCCCGCGCTTTGCACACTATGCCTAGAAACGGCGATGCGCGGAAGCCGGTGCCGAACACGTCGCGCCAAGCGAGCCCGGGGCGGTGCAAGCCGGGTGGCGACAAAGGCAGCGGGGCGTCCGCAAGCCGGGGGAGGAACGCGGCCCTGGGCCGCCAGTAAAGCCCCATCTCACGCAGAAGAGGGGTCCGCGAGAGCGGGCAAGCAGGGTGGAACCGCGGGAGACGCCTCCCGTCCCTGAGGGACGGGAGGCGTCTATTCGTGCCTAAGGAGGCGACCTGATGACCCTGCAGGAGCTCATTTTCGCGCTGCACCACTTCTGGGCGGAGCAGGGCTGCTACATCGGCCAGCCCTACGACATCGAGAAGGGCGCGGGGACGATGAACCCCCTGACCTTCTTCAAGGCGCTCGGCCCGGAGCCGTGGCGGGTCGGCTACGTCGAGCCGTCGCGCCGCCCAGCGGACGCGCGCTTCGGCGAGAACCCGAACCGCCTCTATCAGCACCACCAGTACCAGGTGATCCTGAAGCCCTGTCCCCCGGACGTTCAGGACATCTACCTGCGCTCGCTCGCGGCCATCGGCCTTGACGCGAAGCTGCACGACGTGCGCTTCGTCGAGGACAACTGGGAGAACCCCTCGACAGGCTCCTGGGGCCTTGGCTGGGAGGTCTGGATCGACGGCATGGAAGTGACCCAGTTCACCTACTTCCAGCAGATGGGCGGCATCGAGCTCAGCGTGCTGCCGGCGGAGATCACCTACGGCCTCGAGCGCATCGCCGCATACGTCCAGGGCGTAGGGAACGTCTTCGACGTCGAAGTGATGCCGGGCCTCAAATACGGGGACCTCTTCCGCCGCCAGGAGTACGAGCACTCCGCCTACTCCTTCCTGCACGCGTCGGTCGACTACCTGCAGGCGACCTTCCAGGGCGCCGAGCAGGAGGCCCGGCGCGCGGCGCAGGAGGGCCTCTACTTCGCCGCCTACGACAACGTCCTGCGCATGTCCCACGTCTTCAACCTGCTCGAAGCCCGCGGCGCGATCGCGCCGGCGCAGCGCACGGCCTACATCGGCCGCATCCGCGAGCGCGCGCGCGAGGTCGCGGAGCTCTACGTCCAGGACCGCGAGCGCCAGGGTTTCCCGCTCGAGGGGAGGGTGCGGGGATGGAGCTGATCGTCGAGTTCGGATTTCCGGAACTTCCCGCTAGCGGCGTCGGGCAGGCGGAGGAGGACCTGCGCACGCTGCTCGAGATCGCGGTGCGGGATGCCTTCCTCGCGGACGAGGACCTACGGGCGCAGAGCTATAGCACGCCGCGCAGGCTCGCGGTGCGCCTCTCGCCCCTGCGGGCGGCCCAGCCCGACCGCGAGGTCGAGGCGCGGGGCCCGTCGGTCTCGGCCGCCTTCAAGGACGGGCAACCGACGAAGGCCGCGGAGGGCTTCGCGCGCAGCCAGGCGACGGAGGTGGCGCTCCTTGAGCGCCGCGCGACGCCGTCGGGCGAGTACCTCTTCGCGCGCCGCAAAGAACTCGGGCGGCCGGCGGGGGACGTGCTTTTGGAGCTCGTGCCGCAGGTGCTCACGCAGATGCGCTTTGCGCGTACGATGCGCTGGGCGGACGGGGCGCCGCGCCTGCCGCGGCCGCTCGTCTGGGCGCTCGGCCTCCTGGACGGGGAGGCTTTGCCGTTCCGGGTCGGGCCCGTGACGGCCGGCGCCAGGACGTACGGCCACCGCGTCAGCGCGCCTGGCCCGCACGCCGTCTCCTCCGCCGAGGACTACGTCAAGGTGCTGCGCGCGGCGGACGTCGAGCCGGACCGCGCGGCGCGCCGCCAGCGGATCCTGAAACAGCTGATCGGGGCCGCTTTGGAGGAGGACCTGCGTCCCGAGATCCCCGAAGACCTGCTCGACGAGGTGACGGACCTCTGCGAGTGGCCGCAGGCCTTCGTCGGTGCGTTCGCCGCCGAATACCTGGAACTGCCGGAGGCCGTCCTGAGCGCGACGATGATCCACCACCAGCGCTTCTTCCCGCTGCGCGACGCGGGCGGCAAGCACCTTGTCGCGAAGTTCGCCGCGGTGCGCAACGGCGGCGACGCGGGCGTCGTGCGGCGGGGAAACGAGACAGTGCTCGCCGCGCGGCTTGCGGACGCGCTCTTCTTCTACCGCGACGATCGCAAGGAGAGCCTGCGCAGCCGGCGGCAGGCCCTGCAGGGCATCGCCTACGCGCCGCAGCTCGGGACGCTCTACGACCGCAGCGAGCGCCTTGCGGCGCTCGCGCAGCGGCTGGCGGAGCTCTGCGGGCGGGAGGCGCTCCAACCTGCGCTGCAGGCGGCGGGGGAACTCGCGCTCTGCGACCGGGCGACGGCGCTCGTGCGCGAGCTGCCGGAGCTCGAGGGGACGATGGCGGAGGCGTACGCGCGCCTAGACGGGGAGGCGGAGGCCGTCTGTCTGGCGGTCGGGGCGCGGGTCCTGCCGCGCGGCGCGGAGGGAGGACTGCCAGGCACCGACGAGGGGCTGATCCTGGCGCTTTCTGACCGGCTCGACCAGCTCGTCGGTTTCCTCGCGAGCGGGCGCGCACCGACGGGCTCCCAGGATCCCTTCGGCCTGCGCCGCGCGGCGATCGGGGCGCTGCGGCTCTGGGAGCGCCTGCCGGAGCTCTCGCTCTCGGCGGCACTCGAAGCCGCGACCCGGGGCTACCGCAGGCTCCTCGGAGATGGGGTGGACGCGGCGCGCGAGCAGCTGCCGGCCTTCCTCGCGGCGCGCCTGCAGGCCCGCGCGGAGGAGGAGGGGCACGACGCGCGCATGCTGCAGGCCGTGCTCGCATCCGGCATCGAGCGGCCGGGCGACGTCCTGCGCCGCCTCGCGGCGCTCGAGGAGATCGCGCGGGCGCCGGAGTTCACGCCGCTCGTGCACGCGGCGCGCCGGGCGAAGAACCTCGCGCAGGAGGGGGACGTCGCCGGCGCGCAGGGCGAGGAGGCAGCGCTCCTCGAGGCCGTCAAGGCCGCGGAGCGGGAAGGCGAGAGACTCCTCGCGGCGCGCGACTACCTTGGCTACCTGCATCGCGCGGCGGCCCTCCATGCGCCGCTCGACCGCTTCTTCACCGAGGTCATGGTCATGTCGGAGGACCCGCGCGAGCGGGAGCGCCGCCAGGGGATCCTTGAGCGCGCGCACGGGGTGCTCTCGCGCGTCGCGGAGCTCGCGGCCCTGAGCGCGGAGTGAGGGCAGGAGGTGACGGCCGTGGCAGGGAATAGCGGCGCGCAGGCGGGGATTCGCCCGGCGCTTTTGGTGGTGATCTCGGACGCCCTCGGCGAGACGGCGGAACTCGTGGCCGAGGCGGCCGCGAGCCAGTTCCCCGGGCACCCCGTCGAGGTGCAGCGCTTCCCGCACGTGACGACCGAAGGGGACTTCCTGCAGGTCATGGAGCGCCTCCTGCAGCCGCCGGCGGCGGTCGTCTACACGATCATCCTGCCGGAGCTGCGGGCGGCGATCGCGCGCCATCTCGCGGCGACCGGCGTGCCCGCGGTCGATGTGATGGGCCCACTGCTCGACGGACTCGCGCAGAGGCTCGCGGCGACGCCCTCGCGTCAGCCGGGGCTCGTGCACCGCCTGGACGCCCGCTACTTCCGCAGGGTGGAGGCGGTCGAGTTCGCGGTGCGCTACGATGATGGAAAGGATCCCGCCGGGATCCTGCGCGCGGAGGTGGTGCTGCTCGGCATCTCCCGGACGTCGAAGACGCCGACCTCCATGTACCTCGCGCACCGGCAGATCAAGGTCGCGAACGTTCCCCTCGTGCCCGAAGCCGATCTGCCCGACGAGCTCTTCCAGGTCTCGCCGCGCAAGATCATCGGCCTGACCATCAATCCGGAGATCCTGCTGCAGATCCGCACCGAGCGCCTGAAGAGCCTTGGGCTCGGGTCGGGGTCCCGCTATGCGGACCTCGGGCGGATCATCGAGGAGCTGGAGTACGCGGACCGCGTGTACCGGCGCCTCGGCTGCTCGGTCGTCGACGTTTCCCAGAAGGCTGTGGAGGAGACGGCGAACCGCATTCTCGAGATCGTGGGGAGGGCGTAGAGCGTGGCGGAGAAGTACGTGTACCGCTTCGAGGAGGGCTCCAAGGACGACCGCGCGCGCCTTGGCGGCAAGGGTGCGAACCTCGCGGAGATGACGCGCGTCGGACTCCCCGTACCGCCAGGCTTCACCGTCACGGCGACGGCCTGCAACGCCTACAACCGGCTCGGCCGAGAGTTCCCGGCGGGGCTCGAGGACGACGTCTGGAAGGAGGTCGCGGCGCTCGAGGAGCGCGCAGGGAAGCGCTTCGGCGACCCGCAGAACCCCCTCCTCGTCTCGGTCCGCTCCGGCGCCGCCGTCTCGATGCCCGGCATGATGGATACCGTCCTGAACCTCGGACTCAACCCGAAGACGCGCGAGGGACTCGGCGCGCGCGCCGGGCGGCGCTTCGCTCTCGACTGCCACCGCCGCTTCATCCAGATGTTCGGCAACGTCGTCCTGCACATGGAGCACAGCGCCTTCGAGGAGATCCTGTACGCCGCGCGCGAGCAGGCGGGCGTAAAGCACGACCACCAGCTCGGGGAGCAGGAGCTTGAGGAGATCATCGCGCGCTACCTGCAGATCGTGGAGCGCCACACCGGCCGCGCCTTCCCCGAGGACCCCAAAGAGCAGCTGACCCTCGCGGTCCGGGCCGTCTTCGACTCCTGGGAGAACCCGCGCGCCAAGGTCTACCGGCGCATCAACCAGATCCCGGACGACCTCGGCACGGCCGTCAACGTCCAGGCGATGGTCTTCGGCAACCTCTCGCCGCAGTCCGGCACGGGCGTCCTCTTCACGCGCAACCCGAACACCGGCGAGCACGTGCTCTATGGCGAGTACCTGACGCAGGCGCAGGGCGAGGACGTCGTCGCGGGCATCCGCACGCCGAAGGAGATCGCGGTGCTGAAGGACGACATCCCCGCCGCCTACGCGCAGGTGGAGAAGGTCGCGCAGCTCCTCGAGGACCACTACCAGGACATGCAGGACATCGAGTTCACGATCGAGGACGGCCGGCTCTACATGCTGCAGACGCGCAGCGGCAAGCGCTCCGCGCGCGCGGCGGTGAAGATCGCCGTCGACCTCGTGGGCGAGGGGCGGATCTCGAAGCAGGAGGCGCTGCGGCGGGTGACGCCCGAGCAGGTCGACCAGCTCCTGCACCGCGGCGTCGACCCCGCGGCGCAGAACGAGGTGCTCGCGAAGGGCCTGCCTGCTTCGCCGGGCGCGGCGAGCGGCCGCATCGTCTTCGACGCGGACATGGCGGAGCGGCTCGGCCGGATGGGTGAGAAGGTCGTGCTGGTGCGGCCGGAGACGGCGCCCGACGACATCCACGGCATCGTGCTCGCGCAGGGCGTCCTCACCTCGCGCGGCGGCATGACCTGCCACGCGGCGATCGTTGCCCGCGGCATGGGCAAGCCCTGCATCGTCGGCTGCGAGGCGCTGAAGATCGACCTCGGCCGCAAGGAACTGCAGGTCGGCGGGCGCAATCTGCGCGAGGACGACACGATCTCGATCGACGGCGCGACGGGCCGCGTCTTCCTCGGCGAGGTCGCGATGGTCGAGCCGGAGCTCGGCGGCGAGGCCGCGGAGATCCTGCGCTGGGCCGACGAGACGCGCCGCCTCGGCGTGATGGCGAACGCGGACACGCCGGAGGACGCCCAGAAGGCGCGCGAGTTCGGCGCCCAGGGCGTCGGGCTTTGCCGCACGGAGCACATGTTCATGCAGCAAGACCGCCTGCCCGTCGTGCAGGAGATGATCCTGGCGGCGACGGAGGCGGAGCGCCGCGATGCGCTGGGCCGGCTGCTGCCCTTCCAGGAGAGCGACTTCTACGGCATCCTGAGGGCCATGGAGGGCCTGCCGGTGACGATCCGGCTCCTCGACCCGCCGCTGCACGAGTTCCTGCCGGACGTCGAGGAGCTCTCGGTCGAGGTCGCGCTGCTCAAGGAGCGCGGCGGCCAGGGCGGCGAGGATTACCGGCGCAAGGCCGACCTCCTGCGCCAGGCGAGAGCGCTTTCCGAGTTCAACCCGATGCTCGGCTTCCGCGGCTGCCGCCTGGGCCTCATCTACCCGGAGATCTACGAGATGCAGGCGAGGGCCATCTTCCAGGCCGCGGCGCGCCTGCAGCGCGAGGGCGTGGAGGTCCATCCCGAGGTGATGATCCCGCTCGTGGGCGACCCGAAGGAGCTCGAGATCTCGCGCCGCCTGGTCGCGGCCGTGCACCAGGAGGTGCAGGGCGAGACGGGCGCGAGGATCCCGCTGAAGGTCGGCACGATGCTCGAGGTGCCGCGCGCCTGCCTGCTCGCCGGGGAGATCGCGCCGCACGCCGACTTCTTCTCCTTCGGCACGAACGACCTCACCCAGACCACGTTCGGCTACAGCCGCGACGACGCGGAAGGGAAGTTCCTCACGCGCTACCTCGAGGAGAAGGTGCTGGAGGAGAACCCGTTCGCCGTGCTCGACCAGGCCGGAGTCGGCCAGCTCGTGACCTTCGGCGTCGCGCGCGGGCGCGCCGTCAAGCCAGAGCTCAAGGTAGGGATCTGCGGCGAGCACGGCGGCGAGCCGAAGTCGATCGCGTTCTGCCATCGCACGGGCCTCAACTACGTCTCGTGCTCGCCCTACCGCGTGCCGATCGCGCGGCTCGCGGCGGCGCGCGCGGCCCTGGAGGACTGACCTTGGCCGAGATCGAGGAGGAGGTACTCCGCTGCTATCTCGGCGCCTTCGGCGTCGAGCGCCAGGAGGCGGGCGAGGCATTCCAGGGCTTCGGTGAGGGACCGGACCCCGGGGAGATCTCGCGCCTTCAGGCCAGGATCTCGGAGGCGCCCGCCGCGCGGCGGGCGCTCCTTTCGCGTCTGCTTGGGCGGGCGCGCATGCGCGGCGAGGAGAGGGCCAAGAACCCGGCGGAGGCCGCCGGCGAAGTGCTCGCGGCACTCGTGCAGGCAGAGCTGCGGGGCGATGCGGAGCGGCAGGCAGTGCTCGAGGCGACGCCGCCCTATCTCAGTGCGGTGCTGCGCCGGGCGCGGGGAGGGACGCTTTCGCAAGGCACCCGCTCGTTCGGCGTGCAGGCGGCGTCGCTCGCGGCGGGACTCTTGCTCGCGCGCGGCGCGGACGCGGAGCTCGCGGAGCAGGGAGACCTGCTCGGGCGCGGCTTTTTGGCCTGCGAGCACTTCGTGCGCGGCCTCGACGAGCTGCAGGCGGCACCGCAGGAGGGGCCGATGGGCGCGCACCCGTACGCGGACCTCCTGCTGGCGGAAGCGGGCGCCAGGGTCTATCCGAAGGAGCTCGCCGAGGCGGCGATGACCGCCCTCCTGGCGGAGATGCGCGAGGCCCGCCGCATCGCGCGGCAGATCTCGCCGGGAGAGGACCTCTTCGAGGTGGTCGCGGGGATCGGCGAGGACGCGCCGGAGAACGAGGCGGAACTCCTCGAGGCGTACCGCGAGGCGCGGGCGGCGGTCGAGGCGGCCGTGGCCGCAGACTTCCCGGCTCCGCAGGCGAAGCTCGAGATCGCGCTCGCGCCGGCGCAGCTGCACGGGCTGCTGCCGTTCACGGCATACCTGCCGCCTTCCGCGGCCGATCCCGCGGGAACGGTGATCCTCAGCCAGGCGCTCGGGCCGATGACGAGCGCCCACGCGCGCGCGCGCACGCTGCTCGCCTGCGCGCACGACGGCGTGCCGGGGAGCCATCTCCTCTTCGCCGCCGCGCAGGGGGACAGGCTCAGGCGCCTTCTGCTCTCGCCGTACGCGGCCCAGGGCTGGGCGCTCTACGGCGCGCGCTATGCGGCGGAGCGCCTCGGAAGCGAGAAGGTCTCGCTGATCGCCGCGCTCGATTCCGCGCGGCGCGCCGGGCGCGCGTTCGCGGATGTGGCCCTGCACGCGGGACTTGCGGCGCGGGAGGACGTGCAGCGGATCCTCTCGGACGCGCTCTCGCTGCCCGAAGGGATGGCGGAGGCGGAGGTGCAGGGCGTGGCCCGCCAGCCGGGCTACGCGGCCTTGCCCTGGTGGCTCGCGCAGGACATCGCGGACCGCGTGCGCGGGGCCGTCGCGGCGGGGGGCAGGCTCAAGGACGTGCACGCACAGATCCTCGCCCAGGGCGCACTCGGAGGGCAGGAGGAGGCGAGCGCATGACGATGACGCCGCGGGCTTTCACCGAAGCGCGGGAGGCGCGGGACCTCATGCCCTGGGCGGCGCACAGCGCCGACACCCAGGGGCGGCCGCGGCCCGAGGAGGACGCGGACTCGGTCCGGACGGCGTTTCAGCGCGACCGCGACCGGATCATCCATTCCAAGGCGTTTCGGCGCCTCAAGGACAAGACGCAGGTGTTCATCGCCGCGGAAGGCGACCATTATCGCACGCGGCTCACGCACACGCTCGAGGTTGCGCAGATCGCGCGCACCTTGGCGCGGGCGCTGCGCCTCAACGAGGACCTCACGGAAGCGGTCGCGCTCGCGCACGACATCGGGCACACGCCGTTCGGCCACGCGGGAGAGCGGGTGCTCGACGAGCTCGTGCCGGGCGGCTTTCGCCACTACGAGCAGAGCCTGCGGGTCTGCGACGTCCTGGAGCGGCCTGGGGGGCTCAACCTGACGCAGGAGGTGCGCGACGGGATCGTCTCGCACACCGCGAGCGGCCGGCCGGGCACGCACGAGGCGCGGCTCGTGCACCTCGCGGACCGCATCGCCTACGTGAACCACGACATCGACGACGCCTTGCGCGCGCGGATCATCACGCAGGCGGAGTTGCCGAAGGAGCCGATCCGGCTACTCGGCGAGCGCCACTCCCAGCGCATCCACCGCCTGGCCCTCGCCGTGATCGAGGAATCCCAGGGACAGGAGCGGGCCGCGATGCGCGAGGCGGAGGCGGCGGCGCTCGAGGAACTGCGGCAGTTCCTCTTCCAGCGCGTCTACTTCGGCTCGCCGCCGAAGAAGGAGGAGAAGAAGGCGGAGGGGCTCCTGCGCCAGCTCTACATCCACTACCGGGAGAACCCGGACCTCCTGCCCGAGCAGAGCGCGGCAGGCGATGCGGGCGTGCGCGACTACTGCGCCGGCATGACCGACCATTTCGCCATCTCGCAGTACGAGCGGTTCTTCATGCCGCGGCCTTGGCCACCGGAGGAATAGTGTCGGCTGGTGGCGAAGGCACTTCCTGACCTCATAGGGAGGTGTCTTCCTTGCCCTTCCGCTCGGAGGGGCTCGATGAACTGCGGCGCCGGATCGACATTGCCGCCGTCGTCGGACAGACGGTCGCGCTGCGGCGTCAGGGCGCTCGGCTCGTCGGACTCTGCCCCTTCCACAACGAAAAATCCCCGTCCTTCTCCGTCTCGCCCGAGCGGGGCCTTTTTTACTGCTTCGGCTGCCACGCGGGCGGGGACGCGATCGACTTCGTGATGCGCCGCGACAACCTCTCGTTCCGCGAGGCGATCGAGGTCCTCGCGCAGGAATTCGGCGTGCAGCTGCCCGAGGACGACGCGGCGGAGAGCGGCGAGGCCGCGCGGCGCCAGGAACAGCGGGCGAAGCTTCTGAAACTGCTCGAGGCGGCACAGGCGCAGTTCTCCGCCTTCCTCTTCGGCGGGCGCGGAGAGGCGGCGCGCAGCTACCTCGCCGGCCGCGGCATGCACGCGGAGGAGGCGCGGCGCTTCGACCTCGGCTACGCGCCGGGCGGCGGCGAGCTGCTCTCGCAGCTCAAGGCGCCGCAGGACCTCCTGATCGAGGCGGGCCTCGCGATCCGCCACGAGAGCGGTCGCGTCTACGAGCGCTTCCGCGAGCGCGTCACGTTCGCGATCCGGGACCGGGCGGGGCGCATCGTCGGCTTCGGCGGGCGCACGCTCGGCGACGGGCAGCCGAAGTACCTCAATTCGCCCGAAACGCCGCTCTTCCACAAGGGCAGCATCCTCTACGCCTGGCCGTGGGCGCAGCGCACCATCCAGGACGAGCGCGCCGTGACGCTCTGTGAAGGGTACATGGACGCGATCGCGCTGCATCGGGGCGGCTTCGCCGGGACCGTCGCGACGCTCGGCACGGCGCTCACGGAGGAGCACGCGCGGCAGATCGGGCGGGTCGCGCGGCGCGCGTACCTCGCGTTCGACACCGACAGCGCAGGCAAGATGGCGGTGCGGCGCAGCATGCAGCCGCTTCTGGTGCAGGGCCTCGAGGTGCTCGTGGTGGCGCCGCCCGAAGGGAAGGATCCGGACGAACTCCTGCGCGCGCAGGGACCTGGGGCGTGGCGCGAGGCGCTCGCGCAGGCACAGCCCGTGACGACCTGGCTATACCGCGAGGCGGTCGCGCAGCACGGCGTCGATACGCCGGCCGCCAAGGCCCGCGTGACGGAAGAGGTGTTCGAGGCGGTGCGCGCCATGCAAAGTCCGCTCGTCCGCGACGAGGAGCTGCGGCGGCTCGCGCTGCGCCTCGAAGTGAACGAACAGGCGCTGCGCGCCGAGTTTCAGCGGGGACGCGCGGGGGACAGAACGCATACGCTGCAAAATCCAAGGAATAGTACTAGAAATACAGCGATGGCAAACGCTCGCCCCGACTGGCTGCTGCTTGAGACGACGCTGCTCTCGCTCGCATTTCAGTACCCCGATGTTGCGACTGGGATTCGGGAGGCCTGCCATCCGCTAAAGGATGTGTCCTGCGAAACTGCCCTCGCGCTAGCGGCTGCCGGGGAGGATCCCGCGCAGGCTGAGGACGAGGGCGTGCGGCGCGCTTGGGCTGAAGCGGCACTCTCGGAAACGCTGCCCAGGGAAGAAATTGCGAAGGTCATCCGGCGGTGGACGCTTGCAGGTAAAAGGGAAAGACTGAACGAAGTCAATCGCATCATTTCGGAAATGCAAGAGGCAGGTCAGCCGATTGATTCGTCGCTTCTCGCGGACGCGCAACAGCTGTTTTTGGAGATTGAGCGCCGTCGAAGGGGGTGAGCAGCACACATGAGCCAGAAGGAACTGCCGGTCGAAGGGATGCAAGACCTCATTCGCCGCGGCAAGGAAACCGGCACGCTCACTTATGAGGATGTCGGCAAGGCCTTGCAGGGCAATGAGCTGACGCCGGAGCAGATCGATGCCGTATACGAGCGGCTCGCGGACCTCGGCATCGAGGTGTCGGCTGTCGGCGACGTCGAACAGAAGAGCGAGGACGACGCCGAGGCGGCGGAGATCTCGGTGCCGGACGGCGTCGCGATCGACGACCCCGTCCGCATGTATCTCAAGGAGATCGGCCGCGTGCCGCTGCTCACCGCCGAGAACGAGGTGGAGCTCGCGCGGCGCATCGAGGAAGGCGACGACGACGCGAAGCGCCGCCTCGCGGAGGCGAACCTGCGCCTGGTCGTGAGCATCGCGAAGCGCTACGTCGGGCGCGGCATGCTGTTTTTGGACCTGATCCAGGAAGGCAACCTCGGCCTCATCAAGGCCGTCGAGAAGTTTGACTACCGCAAGGGCTACAAGTTCAGCACGTACGCCACCTGGTGGATCCGCCAGGCGATCACCCGGGCGATCGCGGACCAGGCGCGGACGATCCGCATCCCCGTGCATATGGTGGAGACGATCAACAAGCTGATCCGCGTGCAGCGCCACCTCCTGCAGGAGCTCGGGCGCGAGCCGACCGCGGAGGAGATCGCGGAGCAGATGGAGGTCTCCGTCGACCGGGTGCGCGAGATCCTGAAGGTCGCGCAGGAGCCCGTGTCGCTCGAGACGCCGATCGGCGAGGAGGAGGACTCCCACCTCGGCGACTTCATCGAGGACGAGGATGCGCCGGCGCCGGCCGAGGCGGCGAGCTACCTCCTGCTGCGCGAGCAGATCGGGGAGGTGCTCTCGTCCCTGACGCCGCGCGAGAAGCGGGTGCTCGAGCTGCGCTTCGGGCTCGACGACGGTCGCGCTCGCACGCTCGAGGAAGTTGGCCAGGTGTTCGGCGTGACGCGCGAGCGCATCCGCCAGATCGAGGCGAAGGCGCTCCGGAAGCTGCGCCACCCGAGCCGATCGAAGAAGCTGAAGGATTATCTCGAGTAGGCGCCGAACCCCCGACATCGGTGTTTGACACTGGTGGTCGGCTGCGGTATTATCATCGCTTTATTGCGCTACGCTTGAAGTGGTCGTAGAAACGCATTTCTCCACCGGCAAGGGTGCGCCGCGCGGCGGTCGTGGGGACACGACGGCCCGCCTAGGCGTCCTGCCGGCGGCTGGGAGGAGGTGTCGCCGGTGGCGGCACGCGGCAGGGGAGAATCGGGCGACGCGCTCGCGGATCACGTGGAGCGCCTGGAGCGCGAAGCCGTAGAGTCCGGGCTGGGCAGTGGTCGGGCTCTCACAGAGAGCGACGGGATGCCCGGACATGCGGACGCCGTCTACGAGGATCTTTCCGAGCTGAGCATCCAGATGCGCCCCGCGGGCGAGGCGGAAGAGGCGGCCTCGGACGAGGAGGTTGAGGAGCCCGCGGAGGTCGAGGTGCCGGAGGCGCTCTCGAGCGACGATCCGGTCCGTACGTACCTGCGCGAGATCGGGCGCGTGCCGCTGCTCGACGCCCAGGGCGAGGTGGAGCTCGCCCGGCGCATCGAGGAAGGCGACGAGGAGGCGCGTCACCAGCTGACGCAGGCGAACCTGCGCCTCGTCGTGAGCATCGCGCGCCGCTACGTGGGCCGGGGGCTCGCGCTCCTCGACCTGATTCAGGAGGGCAACCTCGGCCTCATCAAGGCGGTCGAGAAGTTCGACTACCGCAAGGGCTTCAAGTTTTCCACGTACGCGACCTGGTGGATCCGCCAGGCGATCACGCGGGCGATCGCGGACCAGGCGCGGACGATCCGCATCCCTGTACACATGGTCGAGACGATCAACAAGCTCGTGCGCGTGCAGCGCAGCCTCCTGCAGGACCTCGGCCGCGAGCCGACCGCGGAGGAGGTCGCGGAGGAGATGGACGTCTCGCCCGAGCGGGTGCGCGAAATCCTGAAGGTCGCGCAGGAGCCGGTATCGCTCGAGACGCCGATCGGCGAGGAGGCGGACTCCCACCTCGGGGACTTCATCGAGGACGAGGACGCGCCGGCGCCGGCCGAGGCCGCAAGCTACCTCCTGCTCAGAGAGCAGGTTGGTGAGGTCCTCTCGTCGCTGACGCCGCGGGAGAAGCGGGTGCTCGAGCTGCGCTTCGGACTCGACGACGGCCGGACGCGCACGCTGGAGGAAGTCGGGCAGGTGTTCGGCGTGACGCGCGAGCGCATTCGGCAGATCGAGGCGAAGGCGCTGCGCAAGCTGCGCCACCCGACGCGCTCGAAGAAGCTGAAGGACTACCTCGAGTAGAAGGAATGCAGTGCGAGGGACCGGGCGTTTGCCCGGTCCCTCGCCGCGTCGATCGGGAATGCCGATAGGAGAAAAGGACGCGCGCGGGCCTGCCCGGCGGCGCGCCGCTACGAGACATCGAGCCCCGCGACGGCCTGCTGCCGGGCGACGCCGGAACGCCGGTAGAGGAGAGCGGCCAAGAGGGGCAGGAGGGCCAGCGTAAGCAGGAGCGGCGCGGGCGCCACCGCCTGCAGCAGGAGTCCGGCGCTGAACGGCGCCAGGGCGGCCGCAAGGCTACCGGCGAGCGACGAGACGCCCATGTAGACGCCGCGATCGGCTGCGGGTGCGAGGGCCGCGATATACGCCCCTGCCGTGGTGGCGAGGAACATCTCTCCGAACGTGAAGAACACGTCCACGAGGCCGATCGAGGTCATGCTGCGGGCAAACGCGAGTCCCGCGAGCGAGAGCGCGTAGAGGAGGGCACCGCCCGCAAGGATCTGCGTTGGGCGCCTGCCGTCGGTGAAGCGCGCGAGAAACAGAGAGCACCCCACCACGAGGATCGCATTCACGGACATGAAGGTGCCGTAGACCGCGCCCGGCAGGGCGATATGCATGCGCAGGAGATAGAGCGGCAGGGAGTCGTAGATCTGGTTGTAGGCGAAGTTCGAGAGGAAGCTCGCCGCGAGGAAGACCACGAACCAGCGCTCCCGCAGGGCGCGGCCGTAGCCGGAGCCGAACGCCGGGCGGTCTCCTGCCTTGGGTGCCGTGTCGGGCAGGTGCCTGAGGAGAAGGCCCGCGAACGAGAAGACGACGGCGCCGGCTAGCGAGCAGGTGAGGCTGTGGTGCGTGATGGCGAGCGTGGCGCCAATGGCCGGTCCGATCGCGGCGCCGATGTTGTTGACGAAGTAGAGGAAGGTGTAGCTGAGCACCCGCTGGTCCGGTGCGGTTGAGTCCGCCACGACGACGTTGCTGGCCGGCCAGTAGGCGCTTCCCATCAGGCCGACGAGGCCGTTCAGCACGGCGAACGCAAGCAGGCCGTGCGCGAAGGCCATGAGGAGCATCATCAGCCCCTCGCCGACCAGCGAGAGAAGCATGACGGGGCGCCGGCCGAAATGGTCGACGACGGGGCCCGCGACGGCCTGTCCGACCACGCCGAAGAGCGGCGACAGCGCGAGGACGGTGCCGATCTGGCCAAGCCCGGCATGGAGCGCGAGCGCGAGATAGAGTCCGAGGAAGCCGATGGTCAGCTTGCGGGCAATTGCGTCAAGGAGCCTTCCTAGGGCAAGAAGCCGGACAATCGGGGGGAGTCTGCGCAGGTAACCGACAGAAGCGTGCCAAACCGTGTCCAATGCGAGCGTCTCCTTACTGAAGGGCAAATGCAGGGGACTATGGATACGATCGTCGAGGACATGGTGATCACACTCCTTCGGTGTTCTAGCAGATGGCGTGTACCATACCGCACAGCATCGGCGACGGTCCAGCGCACTTTGGCGTCGGTGTCAGCCCATCGGATCTGTGCATGACAGGCAGTCGATCTGCGACACGGCGGGATGCGCGGGAGAGGGTACGATTAGGAGGCGCGGAGGACGGGAGGGACCCATCGGTGGCATTTCGCTTTCACGGTGTCGACCATGTGCAGCTCGCGGCGCCGCCTGGCTGCGAGGAGCAGGCGCGGTCCTACTTCGGCGGGTTGCTTGGGTGGGAGGAAATCAAAAAGCCCGCGTCGCTGCGCGGGCGCGGCGGCGTCTGGTTCCGGTGCGGGCGGCATGAGGTGCACATCGGGGTGCAAAGGGATTTCGTCCCGGCGGCCAAGGCGCATCCCTGCTTCGCGGTGGATGGCCTCGACGAGCTGCGCGGCCGTCTGACGCAGGCGGGCGTAGAGGTGCGCGACGACGACGCCCGCACGGAGGAGGGAGTACGTCGCTTCTACGCGAGCGATCCCTTCGGAAACCGCCTCGAGTTTATGGAGAGGGGTCAGCCATAGGAAGAAAGTGACTGTGGCTGACCATGCCATAGGAAAACAGGTAACCTCTGCTACGACGAATTCCAGAGAGACGTCAGCGCTCATGGAGTGCGTCGCGTGGCGTGGGAGGCAGACCGTGTGTTCCCAGGTCCGGAAGCCGCTCGAGCCGTGCCAAGAACCGCCGGTGTGCAGCGTCGTATTCGTCTTCTTGGCGAACGAGATCCGCCAGGAGCGACCCAAGAAGGCTGGAGATGGAGGTTCCGCGCCGAGCGGCGATGATCTTTACTTCTTGAAGTACGTCTTTCGGCAACGACAGGGTAACATTCTGCGCATCCACACCGAATCAGGGGGCTACGTAGATACGTGATGCTCAACGCGGCTCGGGCACTGGCGGCAAGCCAGCGAGTAGGTCTCCTAGGCGCCTGGCAGCTTGCCGTTTGGTGTCCTCCAGCACATGCGCATAGACCCTCGCCGTCAAGGCTGGACTCTCGTGACCGAGGTGGGCTGCGATCTCCCGGATCCCTACGCCGGCTTGCAGCTGCAGGCTGGCGTTCGTGTGCCGCAACGCGTGGAGACCCAAAGGCGGCAGGGCTGCCTTCTTTCGAGTGCCGGCCCACGCCCTGGTCACGTTGCGGCGCGAGAGCATCGTGCCGGTACGGCTGGGGAAGACGAGAGAACTGTTCGCGAGGCCATCGGAGATGAGCGACGCGAGCTGCGTGCGCAGAAGTGCAGATGTCTGCGGAGTCAGCGCGATCTCGCGCATGCCGGCGATCGTCTTGGGAGGTCCGACGATCATCTTGCCGCTTACCTCCGCTGCGCTGCGGCGGATGCGCAGGGAGGAACGATCGAGATCGACGTCGTCCCAGCGCAGTGCAAGCGCCTCGCCGATGCGGAGTCCGGTCTGCCAGAGAAAGTTGAACAAGGGGCTCAGCCGATGCTCGACGGACTCCAGACGGCGCACCTGTTCCAGGCTGAACGACTCGACGATCCGTGGGCGTGGCCGCGGCGCGCGAACACGCTGAAACGGATTGCGCTCTAGGACGCCGAGACGCACGGCGTCATTCAGCGCCGCACGCAGGACAGCCATTGCGTAGGTCACTGTGCGTGGTGAAAGGATGCGACCTGTCGGGGAGCCTGCGGAGGATAGCTGAGCGAGCCAGACCTGGAGTCGCGACGGCGTGAGATCTGACAGCCGTACGTCGCCCAAGTGGGGGATGATGTGTAATCTCACCAACCTCGCGTAGGTATCTGCGGTAGTGGGGCGGAGATTCATGGCTACGTGGGTGCTGAGCCAAACCTCAAGGTAGCTCGCCAGTGTGTCGCGCGATCCGTAGACAGGCTCCATGACGGTGACACCTCAAGACGAATCATGGCACAAGATGGGAACAACTGGAAGACGCAGCGACTGCGTGCGCCCGATATCTGCCCACGGTGCGCCGGGTGTTGTGTATATCTAAATGTCACGAAAATGTATAAGATAGTGACAGTGGGGAGGATCGCAGGTAGACTGGGGGGCGGGGTGTTGAGGAGATTGTCCGAGGTAGAAGCACTTTTTGAAGTCCAGCGTGGATTTTCTCTGCGCGATGACGACGTATCGCTCACAGAGCTGAGATCGTCTGCATGGCTTGAAAAGCTTGCCACGAGCGGAAAGCTTCGACTGATGTCGAGGAACCAGGCCGTCGGCGTGGTCGTGGACCCGGCTGTCTGGGAGGTCGTAGAGTCCGTTGCCGCGGAGGTCCTTGAGGATTTGCTGATCGCAGAGCAATGGGGAGAACGCATCGACCATCAAAGGAGTCCGGCGAAGGTCGGTGCCCCGCAACTGAAGGAGCTTCTTGAGGCAGATGGCGCGTCGGAATGATGTAGCCAAGCTGTGGTTTGTTGCGCAACTGGCACTCTTTGGGGATAGGCTCGAATTCGATCCAATAGACGTCTGGAACGACCTCTTGACCCTGGAGCTCGCGTTTCCTTCGCCGGAGCAGTTTGGGTCTGCGGTGGGAGAGGTCGTACACCAGCTCACGGTAATCACGGCAAGCGAGCCGGGCAAGCCTATGTTCGGTACATTCGGAGGATGGAAGCGGCATGCGTTTCAAAGCGAGCCGTCGATCGGTGGCCGGGCGGACGTGCGGATCGTGTACAAAGTCAGTGACGATGGCCGAATAGCCTTGCTTGGCTTTGGACATCGGTATCTGCCGAACGATATTTACCTCAGGCTGCGAGTACGCCCACCTTCTCCCTAGGTGTCCACATGACCCCGAACCTTCACCGACGCGCGGCGCCGCTTGACTGCCTCGGCGCGTTTCGCTAGAATCACCGTTGCAGGGTTTGTTCCTCGATAGCTCAATTGGTAGAGCACCCGGCTGTTAACCGGGTGGTTGCAGGTTCGAGTCCTGCTCGAGGAGCCAATTTTTGACCAACTTGGGCCCATAGCTCAGCGGTAGAGCTGCCGGCTCATAACCGGTTGGTCGCATGTTCGAATCATGCTGGGCCCACCAAAAGTTTCGGGCGCGTAGCTCAGTGGTAGAGCGCTTGACTCACATTCAAGAGGTCGCAGGTTCGAACCCTGCCGTGCCCACCACTTGAAAC
>JAKAPV010000242.1 GCA_021806845.1 Bacillota bacterium
CCGATGCCGGAGGAGTTGCGCGGACGGTTCATGACGCGCGCCGAGGAGCAGGGCGTGCTGGATGCGACCGTGGAAGGACTCCATTACCTCCTGCAGCTGACGGAGCAGGAGCGCACCGAGCGCGAGAACTAGTTCCGCCGTACCCAGTACGCCGTCGCATGGAACATCGCCGCCTACCGGCGGGATCGCATCGGAGACCTGCAGCATGTCTGCGTATGGCGCAACCGGCCATACTACGCCCGCATGGACGTGCTCGGGGACGGGGAGGAGGAGGTCGAAAGCTACTACCTCTCGGAGGTGCTGGACGACTCGACCGACCTCTCCGGTGCGGGCGGCGCCCGCATGATCCACTGGACGGTGCCGATGGCGCGCGCCTTCGCGGAGCAGCCCGACCGCATCCGCGTCGCGGCGTTCCGCGCCCAGGTGCTCCTGAAGCGCCGGTTCGAGATCAAGGACCTCAGGATCACCGACATGGGCGACGCCCTCTCCGGCTACGACGGCAGCGAGGCGATGGGTGGCGACCCCTTCCTCGGCCGGGTGCTTACGATGGCAGGGGAGAAGGCCGGCAATATCGTGCGCACCGTCGGCCAGCAGCAGAGCGCAGCCATCTTCGCGAAGGCACCGCTGCTGGTGGTGCACGGCGTCCCCGGATCCGGGAAGACGCAGATCGGCCAGATGCGGGTCGCCTACCTCGTGACGGACGCGACCTTGGACCCCAGCCGGCGCCTGGCGGCCGAGGGCTGCCTCATCCTCTCGCCCTCGCGAGCGCTCGTCGAATACATGGAACAGGTATTGCCGAGCTTCGGCGTGCGCGGCGTGCAGCAGGAGTCGGTGGACGCGTGGCTCGCGGCATACGCCGGCATCCCGGTGCCGGAGCGCCACACGGACCTTGGGCGCGGCGCGGCGTCCTTCGCTCATGAGATGGAGGCCTGGCTGCGGGAACGGACATTAGAGGGCGTATCCCGCATACCGGCAGGCGACCTGCCGTCCGGCGCGGGCTGGCGCATTGCTCCGGAGGACGTCCGGTCGGCCCTTGCAGACGTTCCGGCGGAGTCCTATGACCTCGTGCGCAGGACGTTCGCGCAGCGGATCGCGCGCGGCGCGAAAGAGCGCCTCCTGCACGACATGCGGCTCAGCTGGGACAGCGGGGCGGAAAAGGAGTACAAGGCGAAGGAGTCCGAGATCGACCGCGCAGCTGAGCGCCTGGTTGCGAAGGCGCTGCCGGACCTCGCGCCCGGCGCCGCCTACCGCGCCTTCCTGCGCGAGCGAGAGCTTGCGGAGGCAATCGGCCTCGAGGACCTCGGGGCGATCGCCTTCCTGCGCCTCCTGCTCACCGGGGAGCGCCGGCGGGGCCTGCACCACGTGGTCGTCGACGAGGGACAGAACGTCTCGCAGGCGGCATACCTCGCCCTGCGCCGCATCCTGAGCGGTGCGAGCTTCACGGTGCTGGGCGACCTCGCGCAGCGCGATCCCGAGCTTTCGGGGATTGCCACCTGGGAGGACCTAGAGACGCTCGGCTACCCTGCTCCGGAAGTCCGCTACCTCGGAGTGAACTACCGGTCGGCGCCGGCGATCGTGGCGGCGCTCAACGCGATCGGCCCGAAGCTCGGCCTTCCGTTCATCCCCATCGAGGCGGTCGACCGCCCGGCGCCGCCGGTGCTGGCGCTGGAGGTTCCGGACGATGTGGGAATGGGAAGCGCGGCCGCGTCGCTGCTGACCGGGATCGCACACACGACCGCGGCCGTGCTCTGCCGCGACGAGGCGGGGGCGGAGCGGCTGCGCACGCAGGTACGCGAGGCGCTGGGGCCGGAAGAACCCTTGCCGTTCATCAGCAGCCGTGCGGAAGCGGCGGGCCTCGAGTTCGACCTTGTCGTACTGGTCGACGTCGATCCGCACGCGTTCCCGGACGGACCCCGCGCGGCATCAGACCTCTTCGTGCTCGCAAGCCGCGCCCAAAATCGCCTGCTTCTTCTGCACCGCGGCAGGATGAGCAGCCTGCTGGACGGCGTCGAGCTGGAGCGCCGCAGCCTTTCGGTCCCGGGAGAATCCCACGAGAAGTCAGGCGCAACGTCCTAGCGGGCTGCGAGGGACGCAGGTGCCGATACGGAACATGCAGAAGCACCCAGAAAAGGATCGTGCGGGAAGGTCTGCATGCGCCGTTACCTCCTCAGCCGCACCGCCCTCCCGATCGCAGTCTCCGGCCTGCTCCTCACGGGCGGCAGCGCCGCAGCAGCCGAGGGCATTTCCCCGCACGCGCGCGCAACCGCTCGTCTCCAGGTCTCCGCATCCGTTCGGGGGCGCTACGTCGGGACAGGCACGGTGATCTCGACATGGGGGCTCTCTGACGTCGCGATGGCGAGTCCCAGCGTTGGCTGGGCTCTGGCAGGGGACCCGCGCACCGCGGTGGAAGAGGCCGTCTTTACGACCGATGGGGGACGCACGTTCCAAAAGGCTTTCGTCCCGGCGATGCGCCCGGTGGCGGTTGCGGCACCGCAGCCGCGAGCCGCCTTCTTCCTCGAGAGCACCTGCTCCGGCCTGGGCTGCTCGAGCGCCCTGCAGGCAGTCGTCGGAGGCTCCCAAGCCGCACCGCGAACCGTCTGGCAGTCGCCGAACGCTTCGGCGGTCGCCTTGAGCTTCCCCACAACCGACACCGGTTTCATCGCAGCCACTGTTCCCGCGTCGAGCGGACAGCCCGCCGGCCGGATCTTCGCGACAGTGGACGGCGGGACCCACTGGTCCGCCCTCGCCGCGCCGTGCCCCGATGTGTCCCTGATTGCGTTCGTCGATGGGCGGAACGGGTGGCTGCTCTGCCAGGGCCAGCAGTCCATGTCCGGGGCAACGAAGGCACTCTACGCGACGTCCGACGGAGGCCGGCGCTGGGTCGAGACCGCTGCGAGCGGCGCCGGCATGGGCCATGCCCCTTTGCCTTACGCAGGCGACGCGACGGGTCTCTTCCTCGCATCCCGGGGATACCTCGCCGTCGACGGAGTCGGTCTCCTGCGCAGCGGGGACGGGGGGAAGACGTGGCAACCGGTTGCGGCCCGCGGCCTGCCGCAGGGTCCGCTCAGCAACTTCGCTTCGTTCGGCATCCTGCCAGGAGGCTTCGGCTGGGCTGTCGGGGCGCAGTCGCACGCCGCGACGTCCGAGGCCTATACGTTTCTTCTCTTCGAGACTGAAGACGCCGGCCTTCGGTGGCGCGCCGTCTACCCCCCAACGCTTCCGTTTGGAGCAACCGTCAGCGACCTGGGCGGCGGTGCCGCGCTCGGGGTAGGAGGGACGCTCGGGTCGCCCTGGCAGCTGATCGTGAGCCGCGACGGAGGGCGGACCTGGACCACCGCGGCGAACCTGCCGTTTGAGCCGAGCGGCGGGATCTCTGCGTTCCCGCACGGGAATCTGGTCGCCCTCGGCACGAATGAGCAGGGCGTCAACATCCTGGAGCGCTCCCGCAACCGCGGGACGACCTGGTCGGCCGAGCCCACGATCCCCTCTGCGTGGCTTGGGCGCGAGGCCGGATTCTCCGCGCCGGACATGGGCTGGGTGACGGCGGCGGCGCGCGTGCGATCTTCGCCTGCACGGCGAAGGCATGCGCCAAGCTGCAGACGCCATTTCGCCCGGAGTCCGCGCAAGAGACGGGCCCGGTCGCAGGATTCGCGCTCGGTCTCGGCGGCGATGGCGCGCAGGCCATCTACGCTACCGGGGATGGCGGCGCCTCGTGGCGCAAGTACCTGCTCCCAAAGGACTTCGCGTTCGCAAGTGCGGTCGGGATCGGGGCGCGCGGTCGCGTCTACTGGATCTACGAGCGGTACGCGATCCTCCTCAGCCTGGATGCGGGCCGCAGGTGGCGGGAGATCCGGCTGCCGACGGACCGGCTGATCGGCGGGCTGTCCTTCGCGAATGCGCAGGACGGAATCCTCGTGACCTTCGAGAACGCCGAGATCTCGCTCTGGCGCACGACGGACGGCGGGGCGGAGTTCTCAGCGGGCGGCTGAGCAGCCGGCGCCGAGTTGAGGCAGTGCTGGAGGTGCAGAGGTGCGAACGATCTGGAGTGTGCTGGCTACGGCGGCTGCGGTCGCCGTCGCTGCAGCGGGCTGCGGCAGAGCGAGCACAGGAGCTCCGGCCGCCCCACCGCGCGCAGTCGCCGCGGCAATGCAGCGACCGGTGACCCGCCTGCGGGTCACGGTAGCTGTGCAGGCCGCCTTCCTTGGAGCCACGGGCCCCGACTGGAGCCTTGCGGGGGTTGCCATGACCAGCCCGCTCGACGGCTGGGCGGCGGGGGTGGACGCCTCGGTGATCGCCCCGCTGCGGTCCTACGCGCTGCGGACGACCGACGGAGGGAAGCACTTCACGCCGGTCTTCGCCGCCCCGATGATGATCTCCACAGTGGCCGCGCCCGACGACCGCCACGCCTACTTCCTCGAGAACAACTGCGTGAACGGCGGCGGCTGCGCAAGCAGCCTGCAAGGCCT
>JAKAPV010000243.1 GCA_021806845.1 Bacillota bacterium
GCAACGGCAACCCCCTCTACCTGAGCTACGATCCCTCGGGCAACCCCTCGGGTCCCTGGGTGCAGGTGGAGGTGGCCTGCGATACCTGCAGCACGAACCTGACCGGCGGCAACGGATCGCTCGCACCGGGCAATCCGTCGGTGGCCATCGCAAACGGGAACTTGGTGGTCGCCTTCTACGGCTCTGCTCCTGCAAGCGATCCCACCTATCACAGTTACGACGTGTACACCCTGACGGCGCCCCTCTCCGCGCTTCCCCAGACGAGCGGCGGCAGCGTCAACTGGCAGGTGAACGACGTCACCGCGAACTACTCCAGCAGCAGCCAGGGCTACGTCTGGCCATCCCTCGCCAGCGACGGCAGCAATCTCGATCTGACCTTTGTGGAGGACAACACGACGTTCGATTTCGTGCAGGGGCAGTTGGGCGGACCGAACGGCACCACCTGGCCGGCCCAACCCCAGCAGCTCAAAACCGTATCGACCTCGATCGAAGGGGATGTGGCGCAACTGGGAGCAGGGGGCGGCACCGCCGCTGCCGTCTTCTATGCGCCGGATCCGACGCTAGGCTTCGACACATTCGCCCTCACCAATCTGGGCGGCCAGTGGATCAACGCCCAGTTGAACAGCGACGTCAGCTCGCAGTCGGAGATGGCCGCGGCTAGTGAATCGAACCCCTGCGGTCCGGCGGTGGCCTACAACGAGCAGCCCTCGGGAGGAAGCGCGGGCGATCAGCCCACGGTGGCCACCTTTTACGCCGGCCAGTGGAACCCGCAGCCGGTCGGCAGCCCTACGAGCGGGGGATACAGCAATTCGACCGATGTGGCTCTCGCGGCCACGGCAACCGGCTATGACCTCCTCTTCCAGGACGCAAGCGGCACCGGCCTGATGACGGCCACGGGCACATGCGACCCGATCGTCACCTCTGTCAGCCCGACCGGCGGTCCCGCGGCAGGGGGCACAAAGGTCACCGTCACCGGCTACGGGTTTGCGGGAGCCACTCAGGTGGACTTCGGCGGCACTCCCGCCACCGGCATGGCCGTTGTCTCCAGCACCGAGATCACCGCCACCGCACCCGCCGGCAGTGGAACCGTCGACGTCACCGTCACAGGACCAGTTGGCGCCAGCCCGACCGTGCCCGGCGACCGCTACACCTACAGCGACGCCGGCAGCGGCGGCTCTGGCGGCGGTAACGGCGGACCCACATTCGCCGACCTCGGCGGATACAGCTACGCCGTGCAGGCCATCGAGGCACTGGCGGCACAGGGCGTCATCAAGGGCACGGGGCCGACCGCCTTCGACCCGGGCGGCAAGATCACGCGCTCCCAGTTCGCCCTCTTGATGGAGCGCACGTTCAGCCTCCCGGCCCCCGCCCAGCCGATCGCCTTTCACGACGTGGCGCAGTCCAGCGTCGCGTACTCTGCGATCGAGGCGGTCGCGCCGTACATGGACTACTACCAGAACCCGGGCGGCGGCTACAACTTCCAGCCGACGCAGTACGTCGACCGCCAGGACGCGGCCGCGGTCATGGTGAAGATACTGGCCGCCTCGGGTAAGCTGCAGATTCTCTCGACCAGCCAGGCCCAGTCGGTCTTGGCCAGCGTCAAGGACGCGGCGAATGTGGCCCCGGCGCTAGAGGCCGATGTGGCTACGGCTATCCAGGCCCAGCTGATCAAGGGCTACAGCAACGGCAACTTCTATCCCCAGGTGATCCTCATGCGCGCCCAGGTGGCGGTGCTCATCTTCCGGCTTGAAAACCAGTTCCTGACGGGTGGCAGCGCAGCACCGTGACGTGATCCGGGCGGATCACCTCCGTCCACGGCGAAGGCCTCCAAGGGCAGCGGCTGTCGTCTGAAACAATCGCGCCCGGTCGGGTCGTCCGACCGGGCGCGATCCTTGGCTCAGTGCATCCCGACCCGACGTCACGCCACCTCCCGAACACCTGCGGCGTTCCCCCGCCTGGAGACCACTGCTCAGCGCAGGCCCCCTGCACCTGCTGCTTGCGCCCTGACGGACATCTTCAGACCACTGCCGGCCACTGCTGCGAGACGCAGGCGGCTCAACGGCCAGCGGACTTCATGGTAAAGATCAGGTCCCCCCCTGATCCGTTGCTGCGCGCACAGGACCTATCATAAATGTTGGCAGTATGCGTGTTTTCCGGCAGGCGCACCGGGGCCAGCCATGTCATCCGCTCGATCGGGCCGAAAGGCGTGCCCCTGTCTCCTGCACCAGGCGGCGACACGGTCGAGAAGGTACGCCACATATGTCATGAAGGTGGATTGCAGCATGCATCAAGCCAAGCGGGTTCTTCTTGCCTTCATATCCTCCATCCTCCTCGTCCTGCCGGGCTTCCCCACGCTCGTGCAGGCTGGCCCCGTGCCGACATCGGTGAGCGCGCTGTCGGTGATGCCGAACCCGACGACGGCGGGCGCGACCGCCCAGTACACGATCGCCTTCACAACGAGCGCGTCGGGCTCGCTCGCAGGCGGCACGGGGACGATCACGATCGGGCTTCCGAGCGGCCAGACCTTGCCCACACAGACGGCGGACTGGCAGGTGCAGGGGCATGCGCCGGCCTCGGTGACGCCCCAGGGCAGCGGCAGCGCCGCGAGCCTCGTCCTGGCCCTGCCTGCGAACCTGGACATCGCCGCGTCGACCCAGGTGGCCCTGGCCGTCTACAACGTCACGAACCCGGCTGCGGGCAGCTACGCGCTGTCCCTTGCAACCTCCGCCGACACGCAGGCGGTGAGCGTGAGCTACAGCGTCTACGCACCCATCCAGATCACGACCCCTGCCACCCTGCCGGCTGCCTGGACCAACACGCCCTACAGCCTGCAGTTGCAGGCGAGCGGGGGATCCGGCAGCAGCTACAGCTGGTCCGTGACCAGCCAGGCGCAGTTCCCAAGCGGCCTCAGCCTCAGCTCCACGGGGCTGCTCCAGGGCACGCCGATCGCCGGCGACGCCGGCAGGACCGATCTGCCGACAGTTGAGGTCACGGACACGCAGACGGGCCAGACCGCGAGCCTCCAGCTCGCCATCACGGTGAACGGCACCGTCGTGCAAAGCCCCGCCGTGCAGGTCTCCTCCCAGGCTGCGGCCGCGACGGGCGTCACCTACACCGTCAGCTTTGGCACGAGCAGCGCCGGCGAGATCCCGAGCCCGGGCATGTCCGCAACGGACATCTATCTCACAGCGCCCTTCGGCACGGTCTTCCCCAGCCAGGCGTCCAGCTACGCCGTCACCGCGGGCGGCCAGACGGTGGCGGTCTCGAGCGTGATGGTGTTCGCGAGCGACCCCGAGCGGGCGATCATCTCCCTTGGCGGTAGCGCTTCGCCGCTCGTCCCAGCCTCGACGCAGGTGGTGGTCACCGTCTCCGGCATGCAGAACCCGCCGGTCGCAAGCCAGACTGACCAGCTGCAGGTACAAACCTCGGGCGACCCGGGCACGGCGACGACGCCCGACTACCCCATCGCGCCCCCCACCCTGCCGTCGAACCTTTCCGGCTCGTCGCTCAGCGTCGCGCCGGACCCGGTCGCCTTCGACATCGGCAGCCCGAGCCCCACGCTGCAGGCGACGGTCACGCTGCAGAGCGGCAGCGGCCTGCCGGTCAGCGGCGACACGGTGGCGCTCGGCCTGCAGAGCTCCGGCTACGCGGCCTGGCAGGCGTCGCCGATCTCGGCCGTGACCGACCAGAGCGGCAGCGCGACCTTCAGCCTGAGCAGCAGCTACGGCGAGGGCGGCGGCACGCTGCTCGTCACGGCGACCGACACGACGCAGAACGTGTTCCTCGGCGGCACGGCCGTGCCGGTCTACGCCTACAGCTTCAGCTTCGGCGGCCAGGACTACCCCGGCGCCCTCGCCAGCATCGCCGGCAGCGGCCTGCCGCCGAGCGCCGCCGTGACGGCCGCGACTTTTGCCGGACAGCCGCTCGCCCTCAGCGGTTGCGCGACGGACGGCCAGGGCAGGCTCTCGGGCTGCGACTTCACGGTGCCGGCCGTCGCGCCGAACCAAAGCTACCCGCTCGCACTGCAGATCGACAGCCTCAGCCTGAGCCAGTCCTTCGCGGTGGGGCAGAGCCCCGCCGGCGTGCCGGCGAGCGTCGTCGCCACCTCCGGCGGCGGGCAGCAGGCGCTAGTCGGGCAGACCTTCACAAGCCCCCTCGTGGCGACCGTGCTGAACGCCAGCGACAGTCCGGTGGGCGCCGGCGTCGCCGTGACCTTCGTGCTGCCGGCGACCGGCCAGAGCGCCACCTTCACGGGCGGGCTGACGCAGGCCACGGTGTCGACGAACGCCCAGGGCCAGGCCGTCTCGCCCGGCCTCACGGCGAACGGCGTCGCCGGCTCCTACCAGGCGACGGCCTCGGCCCAGGGTGCCGCGAGCGCGACCTTCGCCCTGACGAACGCGGCGGGGGCACCGAGCTCGCTGCAGGCGAGCGCGGGCAGCGGGCAGAAGATCGG
>JAKAPV010000244.1 GCA_021806845.1 Bacillota bacterium
GGCGATGCTGCGTCCGAGCTTGCCGTCGCCGCGGTCCTTTTTTGCCCTCTGCCGCCGCATCAGGCGTCCGACACCGCCGCCGGCCTGGCGCAGATACATGGCGAGCGCCGGCTGCACAATCTCCAGCGGTTCGGCTCCCAGGACGATCGCTCCCCACCGCAATCGCTCGCTCCAGTACACGCCGCAGCAGACGCGCGTAATCCGGTGGACCGCCGCGGCATGCTCGATGAGGCTGCCCATGTCCGGACTGCCAGCCCGTACCTCCGGTGCACCGGGCTGCAGGGGACTCGCCACCATCGCGGAGGCCGCCAGGTGCTTTTCCACCTCGGCGACGTCCATGTCCGGGAGATCGATGCGCAGCGCCGCGTCCCACGCCTTGCCCTCATAGATCCGGTAGGCGTCGCCCTGCACGTCGCGCAGCACGAGCCGCGCGGTGCCGTCCGGATATCCCTTGCCCCAGAGCGCCCGGACATAGAGAGCCCGGCGCCCGTTGCTGCCTACCCGGAGGGATCGCGCACACATGGCGCGCCCCTGCTCCGCCGGCAGCGGGAGAAACCACATCGCCTGCACCCCCACCTTCGCCCTTGAGCCGCGCGGCACGATCCGCTAGCATGTCCGCATGGCGCCTAAGAGCGCCTGCACCCGCCTTCCCCAGGGAGTTGGCCAGATGTCTCGCGTCACCCGGATCGTCGACCCGCGCGCCGTCCCGATCGCACTTGGCTATCTGCCAGTGGCGTTCGCCTTCGGCCTCGCCGCAGTCTCGTTGCATACGCCCGCCTGGTTCCCGATCCTGCTCTCGTTCTTCGTGTACGCTGGAGCCAGCCAATTCGCGGCTCTCCACCTCGTCGCGACGGGTTCACCCACCCTGACTGTCATCCTGGCTGTCTGGCTCATCAACCTCCGCATGGCCCTCGAATCGGTCTCCTTCTTCCGCCGGGTCCACTGGCCAAGGCCACCCCGGGCGCTGGCGCTTTGGCTCACCGACGAGACGTTCGTCGCCGCGAGCCTCGGCCCTGCGCCGGAGCACTGGGAATTCCTGCGCATGGCTTGGCTGCCGTACGCTGTCTGGGTCGCCGGAACTGTCCTGGGGGCCCTTCTGGGCGCCATTTTACCTAACCTCTTGAAAGACGCCTTCGGGATTTCCATCGACGCGCTGTTCATCACCCTGCTGGTGAGTACGGTACGCGACAATCCCCGCACCGTCTGGGCAGCCCTCGCGGGCGGGGCCGCGACGGTGCTGACGTCTCCGCTCGGGGGCTGGTCCCTGCTCCTCGGCATGGTCCTCGGAGCCCTTGTGCACCTCGCCATACCAGACGCGCGAAGGGAGGCGCAGCCGTGAGCAGCGTGCGCCTCCTCGTCATCGTGGGCGCCACGGCGGTCGGCACCGCGCTCCTGCGCTATCTCCCCGCACTCTTCGCCACGCGTCCAGCCCCACACCGCCTGGAGCGGCTGCTCCAGGCGGTGCCGGCAGCCGCGCTTGGGGCGCTGCTGACGCAGAGCGCGCCCACGGCCCTGCCTCCCGGTCACCCGCTCACGCTTACGCTGGCGCTTGCGGCGGCACTCGTCCTCGCGGTGCGGCCGGGGGGCGTCCTCTGGCCCGTCGCGGGGGCCGTGGCCGTAGCCGCGACCGGACTCCTTCTGCACTGGACCTAGCTGCTGAAATACCAGCCGGGTCCTTCTGGCTCCGCGCGCCAGACGTTGCGCGCCAAAGAGAGGTCCTCGCGCCGCCACGTGCAGAGCCCGGGGTCGGTGAGGATCTGCGGCAGGTTCCATGTATCAAGCAATATGTCCCGCTTGGGAAGGTCGGCGCCCAGTCGGCCGAGCCCGCGCCCATGCGCTCCGAAGACGCCGACGGGACCGGCGGCCCCCAGCGCGCGCATGGCCTCCTCCAGATCCTCGGCCTCGTGCACAAGCAGCACCGGACCCGGGACATCCTTGTTCCAGACCTGCATCGAAGGCCTCAATCCGACGAGCACGGAAGGTTGCAGGAAGAAGCCTCCGTCCAGGCGCGCACCTTGCCCGCGCTGCCCGCCGGAGACGAGCGTGGCTCCTTCGGCGCGGGCATCCGCGATGGCCGTTTCGACCGCCTCGCGCTGCCCTTCCGAGACGAGCGGGCCGACTTCGCAGTCCGGATCGATCGGACTGCCGAGCGTCAATGCCGAAGCACGCGAGATCAGCTGCAAAACCAAATGATCATGTGCCTTGCGCTCCGCGACGATGCGCTGCACACCCCCGGGCAGCGCCCCCTGACCGTAGGTCGCGCCCACGAGGGAATGTTCCGCCGCGATCACGGGATCTGCGCCGCTTAGCACCAGCAGGGTACCCTTTGCGCGCGGTGCCGTGCGGATGGGCCGTGCACCGCGCGCGGCCCGCAGCCACTCCTCCCCGCCGACGCCCGAGTCCTCGAGGAGGAGATCTACGGCATCTTCCGCGACGAGTGCGCTGGCCGCCTCCCTGCCTCCAGACAGCACCTGCAGTGCTCCGGGCGGAAACCCCGCGCGCAGGGCCATTTCCCCCAGCCGCATGACGCTAAGCGACGTGCGCACGTCGGGTACGATGATCACCGCGTTGCCCGCCGCCAATGCGGGCGCGAGGGCCGACACGGCGGATCGCAGCGGGGCGTGCGCCCCTGCCGCCGCGACGATCACGCCGAGCGGCGCCGGCTGCGTCACCGTCTCGAGTCCTCCGTCGACCGTGCGCCAACGGCCTTGATCAGCCGCCGCGCCCTGGGTCTCGCGCTGGAGAAGCGCGGCCGCGTACCGCACATCCTTGGCCGTCTCGCGCAAGGCGCGTCCGCTGTCACGCGCCTCAACGCGCGCAAGGAGCTCCGCGTCCGACTCGATGCGCTGCGCTAAGTCCAGCATGCGCTGGGCTCGCCCAGCTGCCCCCATGCGCGGCCAAGGGCCGTCGTCCGCCGCCCTGCGCGCTGCGCCGAGCGCCTGCAGCGCGTCCACCGCCCCGCAGCCGGTCACGACGGCGAGCGGCCTGCCGGTCGCCGGTTCGACGATCTCTCGCCGACCGCCGTCCCTTGAAGGCACGAGTCGTCCGTCGATGAGCAGGAGCTTCTCTTCGCCCTGCAGCCAGATGTCCGCGGGTTCCAAAGGTTCTCCTCCGTTCTAGGGGTGCGCGCGTTCTGCGGCGAGCTGCTGGTTGTAGGTGTTGCTGTAGATGACGCTCCCGTTCGGCAGGCTGTAGAAGAAGAGATAAGTGACGTCCGCCGGGTGCAGGACTGCCTCGATAGACGGCAGCCCGGGATTGCAGATCGGTCCCGGCGGGAGACCGGTGACGTAGTAGGTGTTGTAGGGAGACGGATACTTCTCGTCCGCCAGCGAGACGTATGTGAGGTGCCTGCCCATCGCGTAGGAGATGGTCGGGTCGGACTGAAGTTTCATGCCCTTCTTCAGGCGATTCAAGAAGACGGCCGCGATCTTCGCGCGCTGCTGGTTGTTGGGGGCCTCCTTCTCCACGATCGACGCGAGCGTCAGGACCTGGTTGGGCGTCAGATCCTCCTGGGCGGCCAGCGTCCGCATAGCCGGCGTGAACTGGCGCTGCAGCTCTGCGAACATGATGTCCGCAATCTCCCGTGCCGACGCCCCGTAGGGAAGCTCGTAGGTCGTCGGGAAGGCGTATCCCTCCAGCCGGTAGCGCACATCCGCCCCCATCTTCAGGAAAGGGTTCGCGAAGTCCCTCGCCACCGCGACGAAGGTCTGCGCGCTCGCGAAATGCTCCGCCTGCAGCCGAAACGCGATGTCGGAAACCGTGAACCCCTCCGGAACCGTGAGCTTGCGCGTCGCCACCTTGCCCTCGACGAACTCTTGCAGCAGAGCGGCCGCGGTTTCGCGTCCGCTGACGAGGTATGTTCCCGCCTGCACGTCGGCGGCGCTATGGCTGACGTCCGCGTAGAGCCTGAAAAACAGAGGGTTGCGGATCACGCCGCGCTCCTGCAGGCGCGCGGCGATGATATCCAGCGGTTCTCCCTGGTGGATCTGAAACAGCGTATAGGGGGCTCTCGGTGACACGGGATCTCCGCCGGTGGTCCAGAACGCGATCGCGTAGCCGCCGACGGCCAGCACCAAGAGCACAATGAGAAGGCCCAGGAGTCTTCCTGGGCCGATGGCGCGCACGCGTTCGGTGAGGTTCATCGTTCCACCGCCATAAAGCGACTCGTTTCGGGGACGATTCGCTCCAGGCCCCGGCTATTCCTCGTCCTCGTCCTCGTCGCCGGCGTCCTCCTCGTCGAGGAGTTCCTCCCAAGCGGTCGCGACGCGCTCGAACTCGGCCTCGTCGTCAATGTCGACGAGCACCTCGTTCCCCTCCGCGTCCTCCTCCATGCGCAGGATGACGGCCTCGTCGGCCTCCTCGCCTTCGGCGTCGGCGTCGGCGTCGGCGTCTCCGGCAGGGATCAGGATGGCGTACTCGTTCTCATCTACCTCGATGCCGTCCAAGCGC
>JAKAPV010000245.1:0-621 GCA_021806845.1 Bacillota bacterium
GGTGCGCCGCCCGGGTGCCGCGCCCCGCAGCAGGTGAGTCACCACAATGCCGCCCTCGCCGTTGCGGCAGCTGGCAGACGCGCCGCACGTCCGCTCTGCGATTGCGGGGCTGCGCGACGAAGTGCCTACGGCGGTGAGGAGTACGGTCCGCTCGTTGCTCGGGGCGGCCTGCTGTGCAGCAGCGGGCCGCGAGCCGGACGTCGGGTGTGATGGGTGCAGTAGTGCGTACGTCGCTCCTCCTGCCAGGACGATCACGGCCAGCAGCATGGCAAGGCTGCGCAGAGGCTTTGCCGGCTGACGGTCGTTGCGCTTGCCCAGAATACTTCCTCCCTCGCATGCGTTCCTTGGCCCAAGGACGGCTACTGCACCAGCAAGCGGCCGTACATGCCGTTCGCCGCGTGCCCGGGCACGGTGCAAAGATAGGTGTACTCGCCTGCGGCGGCTGCAGCGAACGACGTGCTGGCGCGTTGTGCGCCGGCGCCGGAGAGGGCGGTGAGGAAGGGGGTCATCGCGCCGGCGAACGCCGGCGCAGCCTGCATCGTCGGCATGTAGGCGAACGGCGGCCGCGCGGCGGTGACCACGAAACTGTGCAGCATATCCGGGTCCGCGTTGACGAATGCG
>JAKAPV010000245.1:631-4447 GCA_021806845.1 Bacillota bacterium
GATCTCCTCCGGCACCACGATGGTCGGGTCCACAAGCCGCTCTGAAAAGCCTATGCAAATATGTGCACGGGCCTTTCTCTATTCGCACTCCGCCCGCCACGGTAGCGTGTCCCCGCGGCATCCGAGGCCGCGGGGCCGCGACGGGGCCGTGCAGCGTCGCCGTCACTGGAGGACGGCAGGTGCTGCACGGCGGTCCTGGAGCCCAGCCGGGAGCGGTGTGCCGTTCCCCGGATTCGCGGGGCGAACCGGGGTCCCGGTCTCCTTCCGGCGACGGAACCGCTCGTCCAGAATCGCCTTCACCCGTCCCGTGGGTGTCCACGGGTGGATCTCGGGATCATCGATCCTGGCGAGCAGGTTCATTCCGGCTGCAACGTCCGCGTCCCCGTCCCACCCGCAGTGCAGGCAGTGAAAGCGGTCCCCGTGCCGGTTCCCCCGATGGGTGAACCCGCACGCCGGATTGGGGCAGCTTTGGCTCGTGAACGCGGCGTTAACCGTTTCCAGGCGGGAACCTCCCGCCGCGGAGCGATAGGCAAGCCGTTCGCTCAGGGTCGAGCGCGCCCAGCGCGAGACGATGCGCGAGAGCCTGCGGCTGCGGGTGCGGCCCCGGAGGTGCGAGAGGTCTTCGACGGCGACAATGGCGGGGCGCTCGCGCAGCGCCGCCGCTACGGCGGCGCCGACCATCGTCTTGACGGCCGCTTCGCCGCGGGTGCGCTGCCGCCCAAGATTGCGGCGCCCCAGGTTGTCGCAGCGGATGCGCGCGGCTTTCGCCGCATCGCCCCGCGCCGCGGCCCGCTTTGCGACCTGGTAGAGCTTGTTGCGGGCCCTGCCCGTCTGGGTCGTCTGCGCACTGAGCCGGTCCAGGAGGGCGCCGTAGCCCGCGCCGTACTTCACGCCGCTCGACGACGCCAGGACCTCGGTGACCCCGGCGTCGAGCCCGATCGCGGGTCCCTTGGCCGGTCCGGCCGCGGTGCGCACGTCGTAGGCGACGTGCACAAACGCGGTGTGGCGTCCAGGGTCGAACACCACCCGCAGGTCACCGTCGATGCGGCCTCTGCCGCGCAGCGGCAGGGCGAGCCGCGCTCCTTTCTCCATGGAGGCGATCGCCACGTAGAGCTTCCCCCGGTGCTCGAACACGCGGTAGAGCGAGCTGTCGAGCGCCATGCTCCGGCGCAGGCGCAGCCGCGGCGGGGCGCCGAGCCCGCGCCGGAAGAGGCGGCGCAGAAAGCGCACCACCTCCCGCCGCTCCTGCGCCGGCAGCTCGAAGTCCGGCATAGGTGCCTCGCCCCGCAGCACCGCACCGATGCGTCCGTAGCGCTGCAGGAGCCAGAAGGCGTAGTGCCGCTGCTCACCGGAAAACCGCACGAAGACCCGCCGCCTCAGGTGCATGCGCGCCACGGCGGCGTCGATCCAGCGGCGCATGGTGAGCACGGCGTCCTTCACCGCCTGGTCCTGCAGATGCACCGGCACGCCTGTGCGGTACGAGGCCTTCATCGCGTCGCGCACGACCTGCCAGCGCCCGTCGAGGCGATGCCACTCCCGCGTGCGCGCAAGGGTGCGGAGCGCAAAGTCCTTGCGCTCCGCGAAGGCGTTGATCAGGACCCGCAGCCCCTGGCGCTTGCACCGGTTCAGAGGGCGGGTTGCGTACTTCGCCGTGCGCTTCATCCCCTGCCTCCTTTCGCCGTTAGAGCGCGTTCGCCGCGGACTCACCTTTATGCCACCAGTATATGGAAATTCCCCACGGTCGTCTAGTGATGCCTATATTTTTTTCATGCAGTATCTACCCCCGCGAGGTGGAAGGTTTCATCCTTCTGCCCGCTCGGGCTGCCGACGACAGACAGGTTGACGTTGCGGACCGTGAACACGACCCGATTCTGGTTGCGGTCGACGGCGGCGCCCGCAGGTACGGCATCGCCCATGCGCGCCAGATCGGCTCTGGAGACGCGGCCCGTGTAGACGCCGGTGCGTCCGCCGCCCATCATCCCGAACCCTGCGCCAGCATTTGCGCCCATCATGTCGTAGCCGGTGATCGCGCCGCCTCCCATGATGCCGCGCCCAGTGAAGCCCTGGGCGCCGAAGAACCCCGAGACCGCCGCGAACGGCCCGCCCGCGGCGCCGCCGACAGATGCAAAGGCGCTTCCCGCGAACACTCCTGCAGCCGCGCCGAGCAATGCGAGCGCAAGTCCAATCCAAAGTCCAAAGCGCCTCGTCACGCGAGGGCACCTCCTTGCGCGCGGTGGTTAGCGGGAGGGTCCCCTGAGGTCTTGGCGCATCGCGAAGTACTCGTCGCGGGAGAGCTCGCCGCTTGCGTACCGCCGTTCCAGGATTTCGAGCGCGTCCTCAGACCTCGATGCGGGCCGCCACCATGCCCTCAGCACCAGCGCGACACCGCCGATCACAAGAACCCAGAACACGATCATCATCAGGGGACCAAGCCATGTCCAAGGCCCCACGCCGTATCCCCACATCATCAGCCGTCAGCCTCCTTGCGGTTAGCGTAGCCGGCCATGGTGCGGAGATGCGTGAAGGGAGCCTCAAGAAAGATGCAAGAGGCGTTCAGGCTTAGCGCAAGGTGCGTGGGAGGAAGACGCTGGCGGACGTACCGAGGTCGCGTCCCGGACTGTCAATCATGATGCGGCCGCCCATCGCGCGCACCAACCGTTCGCTGATTGCCAGGCCGAGCCCCATGCCGGCACGCGGTGTGCGGCCGCCAGATGCGCCTTCGCCGCGGTAGAACGGCTCCATGATGTGCGGCAGGTCCTCCGGGCTGATGCCGTGGCCCTCGTCGCGCACGGCGAATTCGACTTCGCGCGGGTGCGCCGCGGCACTGAGGATCACGCGCGTTCCCTTGGGCGTGTGGGCCAAGCTGTTGGCAAGAAGGTTATCCAGTACCTCGCCGAGGCGGGCAGCGTCGGCGCGTACGTAGACGCCCGCGACGTCGGCATCTCCTAGGACAAGGTCAACACCCCTGCTGGCGAAGACCATGCGGGCGGCGTCGTAGCTGGCTTTCAGCGCCTCAAGCGCGTCCACTTCTTCGAGCATGAGCTCTGCATGGCTTTGCGCCTCGGCCCCGCCCAGCGCAGCGAGGTCCCCAGCCATCCGCTCCAGCCGGGCGATGCTGCGCGACATGCGCTCCAGTACTTCGGGGGAGAGGTCCACGATGCCGTCGCGAATCCCGTCGCAGTAGGCGCGCAGCGCCGTGACCGGCGTGCGCAGTTCATGGCCGACGCTGGCGACCGCAAGGCTGCGCCGACGCTCGGACTCCTCGAGGGAGGCAGCGAGGCTGTTGATGTCCTGCCCGAGTTCCGCGATTTCTCGGATGTCGGCAGCCGGGATGCGCTTTTCGAAGTCCCCGTGCGCGAGCTGGCGGGCTATCCCCGTCACCTGCGCCAGGGCGCGGGAGATCTGGCGGCTGACATAGGCGGCGATCACGACAGAGACGATGATCGCCACGAGCAGGGAGAGGGCGACGTGCAGGGACACCGCCTGCGCGATCGCTGCGGCAAGCGTGGCGTCCATCTGCTGCAGGGTCGCGCCCGGGGGCGGGTACATGACCTTGAGCATGAGCCCCTGGTAGATGTCCGCGGGTACGAAAAACGCTGCCGCCATTCCGGAGACGGCAGCGGCAAGGCTCGCCAGGATGTAGCTCAGGAGGAGGCGCGGCCCAAGGCGAGACAAATGGCGACGTGCCTTCATCATCCTATCACGCGGAGACCTCGACCTTCAGGTCGAGGAGGAAGCGTCTTCCAGTTGTCGAATGGTGGGATATGGTATCTCGACACGAGCGAGCGTACCGGTTTCGGTGCTACCCGACCGCAG